>JBKOXV010000174.1:0-7131 GCA_046725105.1 bacterium
CACGACTTGTGCCTCGGTGACGTGGCCGCACGGCTTGTGGGTGAACGTCACCGGCGGACCCTCTTCGGTGGCCAGCCAACGGTCGCCCCACGCCGACATCGCCATGAGGACGGGCATGAAGTCGCGTCCCTTGTCGGTGAGGCGGTACTCGTCGCGCGGCGGGTGTTCCTGGTAGCGCACCCGCTCGAACAGGCCCTCCTCGACGAGGCGGTTGAGGCGCTGGGTGAGCACGTTGCGGCCGATGCCGAGGTTGCGCTGGAAGTGCTCGAACCGCTTGGCTCCGAAGTAGGCGTCGCGCAGCACGAGCGGCGTCCACCAGTCGCCGAGGAGATCGACGGACCGGGCGATCGAGCACGGCCAGTCGGCGAACGCGGTCCGTTTCACCGCTCTGACCTTATCAGTTGCTTGAGCGAACGGACATGGTCTACGGTCGGTATCACAAACGAACTCAGGAGGCCCCGTGAGCGTCGAGACCGCCGAGCCGGTGTGGAAGCAGACCGCCTGCATCCTCTGCGAGTGCAACTGCGGCATCGAGGTGCGTCTGGGCGGCGCCGACGGCCGCCGCTTCGAGCGCATCCGCGGCGACAAGGCCCATCCCGGGTCGCAGGGCTACACGTGCGAGAAGGCGCTGCGGCTCGACTACTACCAGAACGGCAAGGGCGAGCGGATCCTCAACCCGTTGCGGCGCCGGCCCGACGGCACCTTCGAGGAGATCGACTGGGACACCGCCATCACCGAGGTGGCGGCCCGCCTCGGCGCCGTGCGCGACACGTACGGCGGCGAGACGATCCTGTACTACGGCGGCGGCGGCCAGGGCAACCACCTCGGCGGGGCGTACAGCGCGGCCATGTTGCGGGCCTTCGGCGCCAAGTACCGGTCGAACGCACTGGCCCAGGAGAAGACCGGCGAGTTCTGGGTTAACGGCCGCATGATCGGCGGCATCGTGCGGGCCGACTTCGAGCACTGCGAGGTCGCCGTGTTCGTCGGCAAGAACCCGTGGCAGTCGCACAGCTTCCCGCACGCCCGCACCACCCTGAAGGAGATCGCCAACGATCCGGCTCGCTCGCTCGTCGTGATCGATCCCCGGCGCACCGAGACGGCCGAACTGGCCGACTTCCACCTGCAGGTGAAGCCGGGCCGCGACGCATGGCTCCTCGCCGCCCTGGGCGGCGTCATCGTCCAGGAGGGCCTGCTCGACCGGGCCTGGCTGGCCGAGCACGCCACCGGCGTCGACGCCGTCACGGCGGCGCTGTCGGCGGTTCCCGTCGCCGACTACGCGCGCATCAGCGGTGTCGACGAGGAGCTCGTGCGAGCGGCGGCGCGACGGCTGGCCGCGGCGTCGAGCGTCGCCGTGTTCGAGGACCTCGGCGTCCAGATGAACCGGCACTCGACGCTGGTGAGCTACCTCGAGAAGCTGGTGTGGCTCCTCACCGGCAATCTCGGCAAGCCGGGAGGGCAGTACGTCCCGTCGTCGGTCGTGGCGCTGGCGCGCCGCGACAAGGGCGAGCACGGTGCCGACGCGCCGGTGAGCCCCGTGGTCGGCGCCCGCATCATCGGCGGGCTCGTCCCCTGCAACGTCATCCCGGACGAGATCCTCACCGACCATCCCCGTCGCTATCGCGCTCTCGTGGTCGAGTCCGGCAACCCCGCCCACTCGCTGGCCGACAGCCGGCGGATGCGCGAGGCCATCGCGTCTCTCGACACCGTGGTCGTGATCGACGTGTTCATGACCGAGACGGCGCGGCGGGCCCATTACGTGTTGCCCGCTCCCACCCAGTACGAGAAGTACGAGGCCACCTTCTTCAACTTCGAGTTCCCCCGCAACGTGTTCCACCTTCGCCACCCGGTCTTGCCCGCTCCGGACGGGCCGTTGCCCGAGCCCGAGATCCACGCCCGGCTGGTGGAGGCGTCGGGCGCCCTCGACGGCGTCGACCTCGCGCCGCTGCGGGCGGCGGCGTCACGGAGCCGCGCCGAGTTCGCGGCGGCCTTCTTCGAGGCCACGGCGGCCACTCCCGCCCTCGGCGCCCTGGCCCCGATCCTGCTCTACCGCACGCTCGGACCCACACTGCCGAACGGGGCGGCATCGGCAGCCGTCCTGTGGGGTGCGGCCCATCGGTGCGCCCAGGCCAACCCGGAGGGGGTGCGGCGGGCCGGGTTCGGCGACGGCCTCGAGGCCGGCGAGCGGCTGTTCGACGCCATCCTCACCAGCCCGTCCGGCGTGGTGTTCACTGACGAGGAGCCCGAGGCGACCTGGACGCGGGTGCGGGGCGACGACGGCCGGGTGCGCCTCGCCCTTCCCGAGCTGCTGGAGGAGCTGTCGTCACTGGCCGGTGAGGCGCCCCCGGGCGACGATCCGGCGTGGCCGTTCCTGCTGTCGGCCGGCGAGCGCCGGTCGTTCACGGCCAACACCATCATGCGCGACCCCGAGTGGCGCAAACGCGACGGCGACGGCGCGCTGCGCGTCAGTCCCGACGACGCCGCCCGCCTGGGGCTGGCGTCGGGTGGCCGCGCCCGCGTGTCGACACGGCGGGGGAGTGTCGTGGCCACGGTGGAGATCTACGACGGCATGCAGCCGGGTCACGTGTCGCTGCCGAACGGCCTCGGCCTCGATCACGTCGGCGAGGCGGGGCGGGTCGTCACCGGCGTGGCGCCGAACGAGCTGACGTCCACCGACGACCGTGACCCGTGGGCCGGGACGCCGTGGCACAAGAGCGTGCCGGCCCGGGTGGAAGCTGTGGCATGACTGGTAGTGAGTGGATCGGCGCCTTTGCCGCCGCCATCGGCGTCGACCCTCCCGACGACGCCACCGTCGAGCAGCTGCTGGCGTTGGCCGGCGCCGCCGCCCACGCCTCCGAGCGTACGGCGGCGCCGATCGCCTGCTGGCTGGCGGGCCGGGCCGGGCTCGACCCGGCCCTGGCACTGGCGCAGGCCGAGCAAGTGAGATGAGCCGCACGCTCTAAGGTCGGGACCTTGCGCCCCAACCGGTCCGCTGCCTACCGGCGCGCCCGCGCCGGAGCCCTTCTGATGCTGGGCGGCGTGGTGGTGGCGGCCTGCTCGGGTGCCGACGGCTCGTCCTCGCCCGGGTCGGCGGCGACCTCCACGGTGCCGGCGGCGCAGGTGGTGGCGTCGGCGGGCGGCACGGCATCCGCTCCGGCGGCCACCACCACGATGCCCGCCGGGGCGCCGAACGTGTACGCGGCCGCGGGCGCCAACATGATGTCGCCCGATGTGGCCGGAGCCAAGCAGTACGTGTACGTGCCGTCAGCGGCGCAGAACGGCGCCGGGTACGTCGACGTCATCGACCAATCGACGATGCAGGTCGTCAACCGCTACCGCGCCGGCTCGATCTCGCAGCACGTCGTGCCGTCGTGGGATCTGAAGACGCTGTACGTCACGGCGTCGGCGGCCAACCAACTGGTGCCGATCGACCCGACCACCGGCGAGCCGGGCCCGCCGATTTCTGTCACACGGCCGTACAACCTGTACTTCACGCCCGACGGTACGAAGGCGGTCGTGCAGGAGGAGCAGAACGACCGGATCGTCTACTACGACACGGCGACGTGGACGAAGATCAAATCCGTCGCGGCTACGTGTGACGGCAACAACCACGCCGACTGGTCGGCCGACGGCTCGTACTTCCTCGTCACGTGCGAGTTCTCAGGCGAGCTGCTCAAGGTCGACACGGCGTCGGGTGACGTGATCACGAAGGTCCAGCTGGCCGACGGGGCCATGCCGCAGGATGTGCGGCTGGTGCCCGACGGCTCGAAGTTCTACGTCGCCGACATGATGTCCGACGGCGTGTGGATCGTGGACGGCGCCACTCTGAGGGTCACCGGCCATCTCGAGACGGGCACGGGCACGCATGGCGTCTACCCCAGCCGCGACGGCACGCGCATGTACATCACCAACCGCGGCCGGCACATGGGCGACGAGAAGCGCAAGTCACGGCCGGGCGAGGGGTCGGTGTCCGTCGTCGACCCCACCACCGACGCGGTCGTCGCCACGTGGGAGGTGCCGGGGGGCGGCTCGCCGGACATGGGCGGGGTGTCGGCCGACGGCACCCGCCTCTGGCTCTCGGGCCGTTACGACGACGAGGTGTACGTGTTCGACACCGCGACCGGCGAGCTCGTGGCGCGCATCCCGACCGATCCCAGCCCGCACGGCCTCGCCGTGTGGCCGCAGCCCGGTCGCTACAGCCTCGGGCACACCGGCAACACCCGGTAGCTGCCCCGCCCCCGGCGTTTCACGCTCGTTCAACCACCTCTGACGTGTCAACGGAGCGTGAAACGGGACGGGTGGATGGTTGCCAAGGCAATAGTTTCCATGTAGTCTATCTGCGATGGCATCGCCGACGGTCGGTTCGCTCGTGTGGCGCTTGAGCATGAAGTGGCGCGCCACCGTCGACCGGGCTGTCGCGCCGCTCGGGCTGACCCACGCCCAGTACGTGCTGCTCGCCTCGTTGTACGGGCTCACGCGCTCGGGCCCTCCACCCAGCCAGCGCCAGCTGTCCGACTTCGCCAGCCTGGAGCCGATCTACGTCTCCAAGCTGGCCCGGGCGCTGGAGCGGGGCGGCCTGATCGAGCGCACCACCAACCCGGCCGACCCCCGGGCCGTGCAGCTGCGGCTCACGGCCCAGGGGGAGGACACCGTGCGGCGCGCCATCGCCATCGTCGCCGATCTGCTCGCCGAGCTCACGGCGCCGATCGGCGGGCCTCGCAGCGCCGAGACCCGCCAGTTCACGCACACCCTCCAGACCTTGTTGGGAGATCTCGATGACTGACACCACCCCTCCCGTGAACGGACAGGACATCGGACTGGCGGCCCGCGCCGGCCGCGTCCTCCTCGACCGTGTCCTCGACGCCCATCAGGCCACCTTCGACGAGTGGGTGGTCCTGCGGTCCCTTGCCTTGGAACAGGACGTCGTGGCCAACTTCTTCGGCGATCGGACCCTCGCCGACGCCACCCTCGCCGATCTCGCCGCCGACGGGCTCGTCACCCTCGAGCCGCCCGCCCTCACCGCCGATGGCGCGGCGCGGTACGACGCGCTCAACACCGACGTGCTCGGCATCAGCCGTCGCCTCTACGACGGCTTCCCGCCCGAAGACCTGGCCACCACCGGCCGTGTCCTGCGCGAGGTCGCCCGGCGGGCCATGGCAAGCTGACGCGCCAATGACCGCTCGGCTCGACTGGTACGGCTGCGCCACCTTCCGCCTCACCCTTCCCGGCGACCTCGTCGTGTTCCTCGACGCGTACATCGACCGGGTGTCGGCGGCGGCGGGTCCGCAGCCGCGCCAGTCGGCCGGCGACGTCGAGCGGGCCGACTGGATCGTGATCGGCCATTCGCACTTCGACCACCTGTGGGGCGCCGAACGCATCGCCCGGCGCACGGGCGCCACGATCATCGGCTCGTACGAGTCGGTCCGTGTGATGCAAGCGGCGGGTGTCCCGGCGGAGCAGCTGATGCCCGTGGCGGGCGGCGAACGGGTGCGCCTGACCGACGACGTGAGCGTATTGGTGTACCCGTCGTTGCACTCGTGCGTGTGGACGCACTTCGGCATGCATCCAGCCGAGGAGGTCTGCCTCGGCGACCTCGGCGTGTGCCATCAGGAGCGCCTCGAGCGGATGGGCGAAGTGCTGCAGTACGTCGCTGGTCTCGGGGCCGACACCCTCGCCCACCTACAGGCGTCGAACCAGCACGCCCTCGGCGACGGTGGCGCCCTCCTCTACCTCTTCGAGACGCCGGAGGGCTCCCTCCTGTACCAGGACACGTCCGGCCACTGGTCGTCGCTGCTCCACGACCTCCGTCCCGATGTCGCCATCCTGGCCGCCGCCGGGCGGGGGAACGTGGACGGCGAGCCCATCCAGGGGTCGCTCGCATCGTTCGTCGCCCAGGAGGCCGCGCTGCTCCGGCCGCGCCGGGTCGTGCTGTCGCACCACGACGATTGGCTGCCGGGCTTCTCGACGGCCACCGACACCAAGCCGATCCGCGTCGAGCTCAACCGGCGGCTGCCGCGCTGCGAGCTGGCCGAGCCCGGCTACCTCGACGGCTACGAGGTCTTCGCCGGGCTGTCGTAGTCAGCGAGCCGCCGGCGGATGAAGCGCTGCTCGGCCGACGTCGTCGCCAGTGCCAACGCTCGCCGGTAGGCGGCCGCCGCCTCGTCGCGCCGGCCGGTGCGGCCGAGCAGGTCGGCCCGGGCGGCGTGGTACAGGTGGTTCTGCTGCAGGATCGCCTCGCCGGCCAACCCGTCGAGCACGGCCAGGCCGGCCTCGGGTCCTCGGGCCATGGCGACGGCGACGGCCCGGTTCAACGCCACCACCGGGGACGGCACCCGGCGGGCCAGCTCCTCGTAGAGCGCTTCGATCTGGTGCCAGTCCGTGGCCTCGGCCGACGGCGCCTCGGCGTGCACGGCGGCGATGGCGGCCTGTAGCTGGTACGGACCCGGTCCGCCCAGCCCGCGGCTACGCCGCAGGGCGTCCTCCACCAGGGCCAGGCCTTCGGCGATCTGGGCCCGGTCCCACCGCGACCGGTCCTGATCGGCGAGCAGCACCAGATCGCCGCGCCGGTCGACGCGGGTGTCCTTGCGCGCGTCGTGGAGCAGCATCAGCGCCACCAGCCCGGTCACCTCCGGCTCGTCGGGCATCAGCTCGGCCAGCACCCGCGCCAGCCGGATGGCCTCGGCGCACAGTTCGAGGCGGATGAGCACGTCGCCGGCGGTGGCGGCGTAGCCCTCGTTGAACACGAGGTACAGGACGGCAAGTACTTCCTGCAGCCGGTCGGGGAGCGCATGATCGGGCGGCACCTCGTAGGGGATGCCGGCCAGCTTGATCTTGCGCTTGGCGCGCACGAGCCGCTGCGCCATCGTGGCCTCGGGCACGAGGAAGGCGTGGGCGATCTCCGGCGTCGCCAACCCGCCCAGCGTTCGGAGCGTCAGAGCGACCTGGGCATCGGTGGCGAGGGCCGGGTGGCAGCACGTGAATATGAGCCGCAGCCGGTCGTCGGTGATCGAGCTGGACTCCACCTCCTGGGCCTCCTTCGCTCGGGCCAGACGGTCGGCGGCGAGCTGCTTGTCCTCCCGGCGTGCCTCTCGACGGATGCGATCGATGGCCTTGCGCCGCGCCGTGGTCAACAGC
>JBKOXV010000092.1:0-8620 GCA_046725105.1 bacterium
CCGTCGACCCGAGCGCAGCGGCCAAGCCGCGGCCGCGGCTGCCGATCACGATCAGGTCGACGGGTGCTTCCTCAAGCAGCCCCAGCAACGCCTCCACGGGCCGGCCCGGGCGCACGGCAAAGGCCCACGCCACCTGGTAGCGCTCGAGGATCTCGGCGCACTCGGCGTGCGACTGCTCCTCGAGAGCGGCGAACGTCTCACTGAGCGGTTCGGGTGGCGGAAGGGCCCCGCCGGCGCCGCCGAACCCGACGAGGGTTCGGGCGTGGAGTACATCGATCCGGGCACCGAGCGCCGCCGCCAGCGTGGCGGTGAGCTCGAGCGCACGCCGCGATTCGAGCGATCCGTCCACGCCGACCACGATGTTGCGCATCGGCGCGACGGTAGCGGCCGCCGGGCGGCCCGGCTCATGCGAAGACGCTCACGCCTCCCGGGCCGACGAGAAGGCCGATGACGATGAGCACGATGCCGGCCACAAGCTGGCCGCGCACGAGCGACACGATGCCGGCGATGACGAGGATCACGGCGGCCAACCACAGCAGGAAGAGCATGCCCGTGTCGTACCCGGGTGCCCGTCGAGCGAAACCTGCTCGCTCGTGACGGCAACCGGCCGCGAGGATGGCCGCGGAGGTTCTGTTCATGTCTACGCCCGCCACCCTCACGGCGCGCCGCGTCACCGTCACCCACGGCCGCCGGCCGGTGCTGACCGACGTCGATCTCACGGTCGCGCCCGGACACCGCATCGGTGTGGTCGGTCCGAATGGTGTCGGCAAGTCGACGTTGTTGCGGGTGCTCGCCGGCCTCGAGCGTCCCGAGCGCGGCACGGTGGTCCTGGCCCCGCCGGAGGCAACGGTCGGCTACCTGCCGCAGGAGCCGGAGCGTCGTGACGGGGAGATCGTGCGCGCCTTCCTCGCCCGGCGCACCGGCGTGGCCGCCGGCACGTCGGAGCTCGAGGGGGCGGCGCGGGCGGTGGCCGCCGATGAGGCGGGTGCGGACGACCGTTACACCCTGGCGCTGGAGCGCTGGCTCGCCCTGGGGGCGGCCGACTTCGACACGCGGGCCGAAGTGGCGTGGGCCGAGCTCGGCATGCCCGCCGACGTCCTCGAGCGCCCCACCACTGTCCTCTCGGGCGGGCAGGCGGCACGCGCCGAGCTGGCGGCCATCATCCTCAGTCGCTTCGACGTCTTCCTTCTCGACGAGCCCACCAACGACCTCGACCTCGACGGGTTGAGCCGCCTGGAGTCGTTCGTCGCTGCGCTCGCCGCCGGCGTGGTGATCGTGAGCCACGACCGCACGTTCCTGGAGCGGCTCGTCACCAGCGTCGTCGAGATCGACGAACACGACCACACAGCCCGGCGGTTCGAGGGTGGGTGGACGGCGTACCTCGATGAGCGGGCCGCCGCCCGCCGTCACGCCGCGGAGGCCTACGCCGACTACGTCGAGCAGCGGGACACGCTGGCCGAGCGGGCTCGGCGGCAGCGGGCCTGGGCCCGCGAGGGCGTGGCGCGAGCCGTGAACCGTCCCGACGACGGCGACAAGCACGTCAAGCGGTGGCGAGTGGCCAGCTCCGAGGCTAGGGCGGGCGACGCCCGACGCACCGAGCGGGCGCTGGCCCGCCTGGAAACGGTCGACAAGCCGTGGGAGGGCTGGGACCTCCGCCTCCAGATCGCCGAGACGGTGCGCAGCGGGCAGGTGGTGGCCCGGCTCGACGGGGCCGTGGTGCAACGGGGTGACTTCCGGCTCGGTCCTGTCGATCTCGAGATCGGGCGGGCCGATCGCGTCGCCCTTGTCGGGCCCAACGGTGGCGGCAAGTCCACGCTGATCGGGGCGCTGTTGGGCCGGGTTCCGTTGACATCCGGTGCCCGCTGGATCGGCCCCGGTGTGGTCGTGGGCGAGCTCGACCAGGCGCGAACACGGCTGGCGGTCGATCGGCCCCTGCTCGACACGTTCCTGGCGGCTACCGGCCTGCTCGTGTCCGACGCCCGCACCCTCCTCGCCAAGTTCGGGTTGGGCGCCAACGAGGTCCAGCGCCGGCTCGGCTCGCTCTCGCCCGGCGAGCGCACGCGTGCCGTGCTTGCGGTGTTGGCGGCCCGCGGTGTCAACACGCTCGTGCTCGACGAGCCCACCAACCACCTCGACCTGCCCGCCATCGAACAGCTCGAGAAGGCGCTGGCCGTCTTCGAGGGGACACTGCTCCTCGTCACCCACGATCGAACCCTGCTCGACGCCGTCGACGTCACCCGGGTGGTCGACGTCGTCGACGGGATGGTCAGCGAGCGTCGATGAACAGGCTCTGGAGGGCGGTGCCGATCCGGCTGGTCCGGTCGTAGATCGCGCTCTCGGCCAGCCCCACGCCATGGGCGCCCAGGTCGCTCCGGGAGCGGAAGCCGATCCAGTCGCCGGCGGGATACCGCCACAGGTGCACCGACAGCTCCGGGTTGATGAAGACATGGGTGTCGAAACCGACGATGCCTGACACGCCGTTGCCCATGTCCGACAGGGCCACCGTCCGTTGCAGCGGCGTGGGTTCCTCGCCGGCGACCACGGGCACGAGCAGGCGCCCCCAGAAGGTGACCGGTCCAGGCGCGTCCCAGGCTCCTTCGAGGAACCGGAGGTCGATCGCGTCGCGGTGGAAGGCTTCGTCCGTCTCCAGGACAGGGCCGCTGCGCTCCAGGCCGTCGACCGCTGGCGGCGCCGGTTCGGGCACCAGCAGCGGGCCGCGCACCGGATCCTCGAACGGCAACGGCACCGATGAGGTGCGGATCCGCACGGCCCGGGCCCGCGCCACCTCGAGGCCACCGGTTGCGAGGGTGAGCACCGCGTCGACGACCTGCACCTTGCGTCCTTGGCGCACCACGTCGGTAGCGACGTGCAGCGGCTCGAGCGGTATGGGGCGCAGCAGGTCGACGGTGAGGCGGGCGACCGGCATGGCGATCCCGTCGACGGTGGGAACGGACTCCACGGCCCGGGCCAGAGCCGCCGACGGCGGGCCGCCGTGCATCGCCGTCGGATCCCACGGCCCCCGGGCGAACGCCGTCGGCACCAGCCTCTCGCCGTCGAGCTCGAAGACGGCGTCAGTCATGTCTGGAGGGGCAGAACGGCGTCGGCGAGCGAGGCCAGATGATCCGGCAGGGCCGACGGATCGGGCTCGGAGATCGGCAACACCACGAACTTCGAGAAGCCGGCGTCGACGAACTCGGCGATCCGGGCCCGCAGGGCGGCCATGCCGTCGGGGACGAGCGCCATCGGGTCGTCGAGGTCGGGCCGGCGGCGGGCGATGGCGGCGAGGAACACGTCCGACACGGTGCCGGTGGCGTAGGGGATGAGGGCACCGAAGTGCTCGGGGTCGATCCGGCGGTGGTGGGCGGCGGCGGTCTCCTCGATGATCTTGCGGCCGGCGGCGGCGTCGTCGGGCGTGACGAACGACGGCAACCAGCCGTCGCCCAGGCGCCCGACCCGGCGCAGCTCCGACGGAGCGATCCCGCCCAGCCACACGTCGGGCGGCTTCTGCACCGGCTTGGGCAGGACGCGCACGCCTTCGTAGTGGAAGCGCGCGCCGTCGTGGTCGACGGTGTCCTCCTGCCACAGGCGCCGGATCAGCGGCAGCGCCTCGTCGAACCAGGCCGCCCGCTCGGCGCGCGACACGCCGAAGGCCTGCTGCTCGTGGGCGTCGGCGACGCCGAGGCCGAGGGCGGGCAGCAGCCGGCCGCCCGAGAGGCGGTCGAGGCTGGCCAGCTCCTTGGCGAGCAGCACCGGGTTGCGTCCGGGGAGCACCATGACAGCGGTACCGAACTTCAGTCGCGTGGTGCGCCCGGCGGCGAACGCCATCGCCACCACCGGGTCGGGCGCCTCGCCCCCGATGCGCTCGGAGACCCACAGGCTGTCGAAGCGCAGCGCCTCCATGGCGTCGACGGCGTCGCCGAACCGCTCGTCGTTGACCAGCGTGCGTACCCCGAGCCCGAACCCGACACGGACTTTCACACCAGCACGCTATCGGTCTGCGTCGCCGTCCTCCGCTTCGCTTCGGCCGGCTCCTACTCGCTCCGCTTCAGCAATCGGTGCTTCCGTGGCCCGACGGCGGACGGCGAAGCCGCACGCCGCTATGTCACATCGGCGGGGAAGAGGACCGCAGCCGGCTCAGCCGGACCGGGCGGGCGGCCGGGAGGCGCAGGCCGATGGCGAGGCCGATGACGGCCGTGCCGACGAGGATCGGTGCCGGACTCACGCCGACGAAGCGGTACAGGGCCGCGCCCAGCGCCGCCGCCAGCAGGCTGGCGGCCGCCGCCACCCGCACCACCAGAGGCCAGGCCCGGTGCAGCGCCTCGTCGCGCATCGCCGTCGTCACGCCTGAATTGACGGTCGCGCAGGCGCGATAGATGCGCGAATTGTGGAACTGTCACGCGACTGGAATCGGAGCACCGGCTCCGTTCACCTCAGGTTTCCGTCAGCGTCGCCGGTGCTCAAACGAGGGCCGGCGTGAGGCGCTGGAGCAGCTCGCGGGTGGCGGACGACTCGTCGGCGTCGCCGCCGATCTCCACGGCCACGAAGTCGGTGACGCCGATAGCCGGGAGGGCGCTGATGCGATCGGTGACCTCCGCCTCGCTGCCCATGATGGCGATGTCGGCCGGCCCGGTGGCTCCCTCCCGGTCGAGCATGGCGCGATAGGACGGCAGCTGCCCGTAGATCTCGAAGACCGTGGCGGCCCGCTCGTGGACGCGTTCCCGGTCGGCCGTGACGGCGACGGGAAGGGCGGCGACGACGCGGGGGACGGCGCGGCCGGCCCGTTCGGCGGCGGATGTCAACGTCGGCACCGTGTAGGTCTCGAGGGTCTTGGTGCCCACGCACCACGTGATGGTGCCGTCGGCCATTCGACCGGTCAGCTCGAGCATCTGAGGACCGAGCGCCGCCACTAGGACGGGGAACGGGGTGGCGCCAGAGACGGTGAGCGCCCCGTGGGCCGAGACCGTGGTGCCGTTGAAGTTCACAGCCTCGCCGCGGCTCAACGGCAGCAGGACGTCGAGGTACTCGCGGAGGTGACGGAGCGGCTTGGCGAACGAGATGCCCCACATCCCCTCCACCACGATCTGGTGCGAGAGCCCGATCCCGAGGACCAGGCGGCCGCCGGTGGCCGCCTGCACTGTGAGCGCCTGCTGGGCCAGTACCCACGGGTGGCGCGGGTAGGTCGGCACGACGGCGGTGCCGAGCTCGATGCCGGGCACCTCCCGGCCGACGATGGCCAGGACGGTGAGGGCGTCGAGGGCGAAGATCTGCGGCGCCCAGTAGGTGGCGAACCCGTCCTCGGCGGCCTGACGGGCGTCCGCCACCACGTCGTCGATCGTGCCGGTGGTCATGGTCCCGCCGAAGATGCCGATGCGCATGCCCGCACCGTAGCCAGCCGGGCGGATCTGGCGAGCAGGGCGCGATGGCGGCCTCGTCGCTCATCCCCACCGCTCGGAAGGTGGCGTGCTTCAATGGCCGCACGGCGACCCCGAGCCCGGCGCACACTGAGCGAGCGAGGAGCGATCCCATGAAGAAGATGTGGGAGGAGTTCAAGGGATTCCTCAACCAGGGTGACTTCGTCACCATCGCCGTCGGCCTCGTGATGGCCCTGTACTTCCAGAAGATCGTGGACTCGCTCCTGAACGGCGTCATCAACCCCATCATCGCCGCCATCTTCGGCAAGCCGGACTTGGCCGACATCGGGTTCGACATCGGCGACTCGCGGATCAGCATCGGGCTGGTCTTCAACGCCATCATCTCGTTCGTCGTGGTCACCTTCCTCCTGTTCCTGATCCTGAAGGCGTACACGCGCATGCGGGCCACCAAGGAGGAGCCCGACATCGACACCGAGCTGTCGATCCTCCGCCAGATCCGCGACGAGCTGCAGCGCGGGCGCCCGGCGTCGTAGTTTCGGGCCCTGATGGGGGCCTACGAAGACACGTACCGCCGCAGCCTCGACGACCCTGAGGGCTTCTGGAGCGCCGCCGCCGCCGACGTCGACTGGATCGAGCCTTTCGAGCGGGTCCTGGACCCGTCGGCGCGGCCGTCAGCCCGCTGGTTCACCGGCGGGGTGCTGAACACCTGCGCCAACGCTGTCGACCGGCACGTCGCCGGCCGCGGTGACCAGCTGGCGCTGGTCTACGACTCGCCGGTCACCGGCGTGGTGCGGCGCGCTACCTTCACCGAGCTGCGTGACGAGATCGCCCGGTTCGCCGGCGTACTCGCCGGCCTCGGGGTATCGAAGGGTGACGCCGTCATCATCTACATGCCGATGGTGCCCGAGGCGGTCGTGGCCATGTTGGCCTGCGCCCGACTCGGCGCCGTGCACTCGGTCGTGTTCGGTGGCTTCGCGCCGAACGAGCTGGCCATACGGATCGACGACGCCAAGCCGAAGCTGATCGTCTCTGCGTCGTGCGGCATCGAGGTGCAGCGCGTCATCGAGTACAAGCCGTTGCTCGATCTCGCCATCGAGGCGGCCGTCCACCGGCCCACCGCGTGCGTCATCCTCCAGCGGTCCGGCACGACGGCGAGCGGCACGCCCCTGCCGGCGGCCCCGTTGGCGCCCGGTCGAGACCACGATTGGCACGCGCTGATGGCGACGGCGGCGCCGCACGACTGCGTGCCGGTGGAAGCCACCGACCCGCTGTACGTCCTCTACACCTCGGGCACGACCGGGAAGCCCAAGGGCGTCGTGCGCGACAACGGTGGCCACGCCGTGGCCCTGCGGTGGAGCCTCCCGAACATCTACGACACCCATCCCGGCGACGTGTTCTGGGCGGCGTCCGACGTCGGGTGGGTGGTCGGCCACAGCTACATCGTCTACGCCCCGCTGCTCACCGGGGCCACGACGATCCTGTACGAGGGCAAGCCCGTCGGCACCCCGGATCCGGGCGCCTTCTGGCGGGTGATCGCCGATCACGGCGTCAAGACCCTCTTCACCGCCCCGACCGCGTTCCGGGCCATCAAGAAGGAGGATCCGGGCGGCACCCACCTGGCCGGTCACGACCTGTCGGCGTTCCGCTACCTGTTCCTCGCCGGCGAGCGGCTCGACCCCGACACGTACCATTGGGCGGTCGACCTGCTGCATCGACCGGTCGTCGACCACTGGTGGCAGACCGAGACGGGATGGCCGATCGCCGCCAACTGCATCGGCATCGAGGCGCTCCCCGTGAAGCCCGGCTCTCCGACCAAGCCGGTGCCGGGGTACCGCGTGAAGATCCTCGACCCCCTGTCGGGCGACGAGGTCAGCGCCGGCACGGAAGGGGCGGTGGCGATCGAGTTGCCCCTCCCGCCCGGCTGCCTCCCGACCCTGTGGGGCGACGATGAGCGCTTCGTGGCCTCGTACCTGTCGACGTTCCCGGGTCACTACGTGACCGGAGACGGAGGGTACGTCGACGACGACGGCTACCTGTTCGTCATGGGCCGCATCGACGACGTCATCAACGTGGCCGGGCACCGGCTGTCCACGGGGGCGATGGAGGAGGTGATCGCCACCCACCCCGATGTCGCCGAGTGCGCCGTGATCGGTGCCGCCGACGAGATGAAGGGCCAGGTGCCCGTGGGCTTCGTGGTGCTCAAGGCCGGCGTCGACCGGCCCCCCGGCGAGGTGGAAGGGGAGCTGGTGGGCCTCGTCCGCGACCGCATCGGTCCGGTGGCGTCCTTCAAGGAGGCGCTGGTGGTGGCCCGGCTGCCCAAGACGCGGTCTGGAAAGATCCTGCGCTCCACCATGCGGGCCATCGCCGACGGCCGCGACTTCTCGGTGCCGTCCACCATCGACGACCCCGCCATCCTCGACGAGATCGGCACCGCCCTGAAGGACCGCTGAAGCTCCGTCACGTCGGCCCGGGACAGGCGGGTGGCGTACCGTCGTGGCATGAAAGTCGCCCTCACGGTGAATGACTTCCTGCGCCGGGCCGAGCTCGTCTTCGGCGACCGGGTGGGGATCGTCGACGAACCCGACCAACCGGCGGCGTCCTGGGGTTCGCTCACGTACCGAGAGGTGGCGGCCCGGGCCCGGGCCCAGGCGGCCGGGCTCGACGCCCTCGGCATCGGGGTGGGCGAGCGGGTCGCCATCGTGAGCCAGAACTCGGCTCGCCTCCTCACCAGCATGTGGGGCGTCCCGGGGTCGGGACGCGTCCTGGTGCCGATCAACTTCCGGTTGAACGCCGACGAGATCGCCTACATCGTCGAGCACTCGGGAGCCCGCATGCTGCTCGTCGATCCCGAGCTCGACGACGCGCTGTCCGGGGTGAAGGCCGAGTTCCGCTACGTCCTGGGTGCCGCCACCGACGAGGAGCTCTACCTCCACGACGCCGAGCCGCGGCCCTGGACGGCCGACGAGGACGCCACCGCCACCATCAACTACACCAGCGGCACCACCGCCCGGCCCAAGGGCGTCCAGCTCACCCACCGCAACATCTGGCTCAACGCCGCCATCTTCGGCTGGCAACTCGGTATCTCGGACCGCGACGTCTACCTCCACACCCTCCCGATGTTCCACTGCAACGGCTGGGGCATGCCGTTCGCCGTCACGGGAATGGGTGGCCGACACATCGTGCTGCGGAAGGTCGACGGGGCCGAGATCCTGCGCCGCATCGATGCCCACGGCGTCACCGCGCTGTGC
>JBKOXV010000331.1:0-7420 GCA_046725105.1 bacterium
GGCGCGGCGTCGGCGACCGGCGCGGCACCGGCGGTCGGCCCGGCACCGACGTCGGCCCCCGCGGGCGGCGGCGCCCATTCGACCAGGCCGTCGGCGGGCGTCCAGCGCCACAGGGCGGCCGGGCGAGTGAACGACTCGAGCTGGCAGAACGCCATCGCTCGCTCCGGCTCGGCCGTCAACCCGGCGAAGGCGCCGAGCTCAGGCAGCGGCACGGCCCGGCCGGCAGACCCGTCGGCGGCGTAAGCGTCGAGGCGGGCCACAGCGCGATGACTCGACGCGACGAGCAGCGTGCCGACCGCGGCCAGGCAGGCTTCGAGCACCCCGTCGCCCTCCGGCACGAGCGTCGACCAGTGCTCGACGCCGGGCTCGGCGAGCGGCACCGCGACGACGCGTCCCCGGGAGGCGTCGAGCGTGGTGGTGCCGACCAGCCGCTCGCCGTCGAAGCGCAACTGCGTGAGCGCGTCGATGCCGGCGACCACCAGGCGCCAGGTGCCGGTGTGCCGGTCGAGGAGGTGGACGTCGGTGCGACCCCAACCCACCATGACGTGCACGAGGGCCCACCGGCCGTCGGGCGACACGGCGACGTCGCACCACGACTCGGGCGTGGGGAGGTCGTCCCACACGAGCGGGTCGTCGTGCCAGTCGGCGCCGAGCAGGTGGGCGTAGACCGTCCGGTGGTACTCGTCGCCCTTGGGGTAGCGGGTGTAGAGGAAGCCGCTGGCGTCGGGGAGCCAGCCAACGGACGCGGCGCGGGTCTCGGGGATGACGTCGCCGAGGTGCTCGCCCGAGTCGACGTCGAGCACCCGCAGGGTGGACCGCTCGTCCCCGCCCTCCGACGTTCCGTAGGCGATCAGCCGGCCGTCACGCGACGGGTGGTACCAGTCGATGGCGGCGGTGGCGTCGGCCGCCCACGCCGACGGGTCGAGCACGAGCCGGCTGGGCGCCGTGCGGTCGACGGCGGATCGCTCGAAGAGGGCGAACTGGGCCTGACCACCGGCCCGCTCGAGGGTGAAAACGCGCTCGCCGGCAAGGTGGCATCCGCCTGACACGCGGGCGCCGAGCAGCGCGACAAGGCGCTCGTGCCACGCCGCCCGATCGGGCCGGGCATCGAGCGCCTGACGGGTCCGATCATTCTGGGCCGCCACCCAGGCCACGGTCTCGGGTGATTCGGCATCCTCCAGCCACCGGTACGGATCGGCGACCGGCACGCCGTGCAGCACGTCGACGACGTCGTCACGCCGGGACGGCGGCGGGGGGACCAGCACGCCGGCGTGCTCAGCCGCGCCCCATGTTGGGACGCTTACCGTGGTTCGCCTTCGAGCGGCGCATGCGCGCCTTCTTCTTCTTGGTCTTCTTCGACATAGCCGATCGATCCTACTTGTTGGCCGCCCAGGCCAGCAGGTCGTCGGCCGCCCACGTGTTGATGATGCGCTCGACCGGCACGTCCACCTCGGCGGCCCGGTCGCAGCCGTGGGGCTGCCACTCGAGCTGCCCGGTGGCGTGGGCGTCGGTGTCGACCGAGAACAGGCAGCCGTGGTCGATCGCTTCGGCCAGGAGCTCCCGCGGCGGGTCGAGGCGCTCGGGCCGGCAGTTGATCTCGACCGCCGTGCCGAACTGGGCACACGCCGCGAAGACGTAATCGGCGTCGAACACGGAAGCAGGACGCTTCCCGATGAGCCGGCCCGTGCAGTGCCCGAGGATGTCGACATGGGGGCTCGACACGGCCAGCACCATGCGCTCGGTCATCTTCTGACGGTCGGACCTCAGTTTCGAGTGGACGCTGGCCACGACGACGTCGAGCTGGGCGAGGAGGTCGTCGTCGAGGTCGAGCCCACCGTCCTCGAGGATGTCGACCTCCATCCCGGTCAACAGCCGGAACGGCGCCAACTCCTCGCGCAGCGCGGCGATCTCCTCCAGCTGGGCGAGGAGACGCTCACGGTTGAGGCCGTGGGCCACGGTGAGCCGGGGCGAGTGGTCGGTGAGCACCAGGTACTCGTGGCCGAGATCGCGGGCCGTGGTGGCCATGGCCCGGATCGAGGCGCCGCCATCGCTCCACGTCGAGTGGCTGTGGCAGTCGCCCCGCAGGGCGTCGCGGACGACGGCGCCCTCCGTCGTGATCGGGACCTCGGTCTCGGCTTCCAGCTTCACGAGGTAGGACGGCGTCTCACCCCGCAGCGCCTCCGTGATGGCCCGCGCCGACGCCTCGCCGATGCCGGGGAGGTCGGTGAGCGTCTCGTTTCTGGCCCGCGCCGCCAGCTCGTCGGGATCGGTCTCCCTCACCCGGGCCAGAGCGCCTGCCCACGCCTTCGTCTTGAAGCCGCCGACAAAGGCGCGATCGAGGCAGTGGACGATGCGGGCGAGGGCCTCCTCGGGGGTCACACCGTCCAGGCTAGAGGGGAACGAGTCCGGCATCGGGGGGCGCGAGGACACCGAGCTGGAACAGGACGCCCATCTCGTCGCGTACCCCCCAATGCTCGGCGAGGCGGTCGCCTTCGGCCCGGTAGATGTGGATGGTCTCCATCGTGTACGGGTGGCCGGCAACGTCGGGCCCGTGCACCTGGGCGGACGCCACGCCGTGCGCGGTGCCCCGGATGGCGATTCTGTCGCCGGCCACCACCGCGTCCTTGAGCTCGTACCGGATCTGGAGCACCTCTGTGACGAAGCGCAGGATGGCGATGTAGCCGTCGGGACCCGGCGGCAACGGGAAGGGCGAACCGTGATCGACGAAGTCGTCGGTGACGAGGTCGCGGATCCGCTCGAGTTGGCGGGTGTTGATGATGTCGAAGACGCCGAGTGCGGCCGCCTCCACGGACATGATGGCCTCCTTCGAGTTGAACTAGAGTAGAATGACTTGAACAGGATACTAATGAACTGAGCCCATATGGCAAGAGCGGCCCGGCCCTACGACAGCCCGTTGCGCGACGAACAGGCGCGGCTCACCCGCCGGCGAATTCTCGAGACAGCCCACCGCATGCTCCTCGAGGGCGGGTACGGCGCCATGACGATCGCCGGCCTCGCCCGCGAGGCGGGAGTCAGTGTGCAGACCGTCTACAACGCCGTCGGCGGCAAGGCCGACGTGGTGAAGGCGGTCTACGACGTGGCACTGGCCGGCGACGACGAGCCGCTGCCGATGATGGAGCGGCCGGCATTCCGCGCCCTGCTCGCCGAGCGAGACCCGCGCCTCTGGTTCCAGCACTACGCCGCCTTCTCCCGCTCGATCTACGAGGGCGTCGGTCCCCTGCTCACTGTGCTGCTCGCCCAGGCGGCGTCCGGCGACCGGGAGCTCGCCGAGTTCGCTGCCACCATCGAGCGCGAGCGGGCGATCGGCACGGCCCGGGTGGCCGAGCTGTTCGTGTCGCGCTTCCCGCTCCGGGCCCGGGTCGGCGTGGCAGAGACCAGCGACATCCTGTGGACGTTGACGGCGCCGGAGATCGCCGACCGGCTCATCCGGCGTCGGGGCTGGACGGCCGAGGCGTACGAGTCGTGGCTGGCTGCCACCATGGCCGACACTCTCGTCGCACCGAGGCGAGCATCGTCACAGTGAACCCATAGCCTCGATCACCACATGGAACGCTTCGGCCTCGTCGGCCTGCCCAACGCCGGCAAGTCGTCACTCTTCAACGCCCTCACCAACGCCGGCGCCCTGGCCGCGCCCTACGCCTTCGCCACCAAGGACCCGAACGTGGGCGTGGCGAAGCTGCCCGATCCCCGCCTCGACGCCCTGGCCGAGATGTCCCGCAGCAAGAACGTCGTGCCGGCCAGCGTGCAGGTCGTCGACATCGGCGGACTGGTCGAGGGCGCCAGCAAGGGTGAGGGTCTCGGCAACCGGTTCCTCGGCGGCATCCGCGAGGTGGATGCCATCGTGTTCGTCCTGCGCGCCTTCACCGACCCCGACGTCCCGGGCTCGGACGATCCGTTCGAGCATCTGCGGGTGCTGGAGATCGAGCTCGCCCTGGCCGACCTGGAGACGGTGGAGAGCCGGGTGGCGCGGGCGGTGAAGGCGGCGCGCGCCGATCGGTCGCTGGCCGAAGAGGCCGACGCGCTCGAACGCGCCCACGCCGCTCTGAGCGACGGCCGCCCCCTCTACCGGGCCGGGCTCGACGCCCGGACCCGCGCCCTGCTGCAGCCTCACTTCCTGCTCACCAACAAGCCGGTACTCGCGGTGGTGAACGTCGGCGAGGACGACCTGGACCGCATCCCGGCGCTCGAGGACACGGTCGCCGCCGAGCTGCCCGGCGCCGACGTCCTCGGCATGTGCGTGCAGCTGGAAGCGGAGGCCGTCCAGCTCGACGACGCCGACCGCGCCGAGATGCTCGACGCCCTAGGGCTCGGCGAGGGCGCCCTCCCCCGCATGGTTCGCGCCGCCTACCACCTGCTCGGGCTCCGCACCTTCCTCACGACCGGCGACAAGGAGAGCCGAGCGTGGACCTTCCGCGCCGGCGCCAAGGCACCCGAGTGCGCCGGCGTGATCCACTCCGACATGCAGCGCGGCTTCATCCGCGCCGAGGTCATCCACTGGGACGAGCTGCTCGAGATCGGCTCGTGGGCCAAGGCCAAGGAGCTCGGCAAACTCCGCGTCGAGGGCAAGGACTACAAGGTCGTCGACGGCGACGTCCTCGAGATCCGCTTCAACGTGTAGCAGGGGTTTCGCTGCCTGGACACTCACGCCTCGAATCGCGCCTCGGCCGCCGGGAGCAGCGGCCAGGAGGACCAGATCATCGACATCGCCCTCGAGCTCGCCGAACGAGTCCGGGACCGATCAGTTCACCCAGACGATTCGAAGCGTGAGGCCGGACGCTGACACGTCGTGGAGCGTGGCGAGGGCGCGACGGGCCTCGTACTCCACGTCGTCACGCCGGTCGACGATGAGCGGCTCGTCGCGTCCCGGCACAACCACGCGCCATCGCGACCCGGCTCGCTCTGCTCTTACTTCGAAAACCTCCGGCATCGGCTCCGCCTTGCCTCTGCTCAGGCTCATCATCGCCCGCTCGGGGCCGACTGACGATGGGCCCTTTGGCCCCAAGGCCGAGCGTGGCCGGATCGACGCCCACGGCGACCGGGCGGACGACGGTGAACCGCGACGCGTTAGCCACCGTTTCGGTGGTTTGGGCGTCGCGGATCGTCGGTGGGCGGGCAGTTAGGGGCAGGGAGTGCCCTGGACGGCCTGGGTGATGCGGACGGTTCCGGGGGCGAGGCCGTCGAGACGCAGCCACCCGGCGCCGTCGTCCGTGCTGCAGCCGGGGCCTGGCACGGCCCAGTGCGACGAGGCGCGCACGCGAACCGTCACGGGACCCCGGGCGAGCACGTCGAGGGTGAGGCTGTCCACCGTCATCTCGCTGAGGCGGGCGGGGCCCTCGACGAGTCCGGTGAAGCCGTTCACGGTCCAGACCCGCCAGTGCGGGAGGGTCGCCGCCGGCGTCAGGTAGGGCAAGCCGGCATCGAGGAGGCGCGCTTCCTGCGCGCCCGAGGAGTCGAGGTCGGCGTCGGGGAGGGCCACGAACCGTACCCCGTTGTCGATCAGCCACCGGTGGTAGGAGCTGGCGTCGAGCGTGCCGTTGTAGAACATCGGGTTGTAGGCGATGTCGAGCTGTCGCTCCCAGCCCCGCGCCAGCGGCACGTGGATGGCGACGTTCACGGTCTCCCAGTGCCGCAGCGTCGGTGGGATCTCGACCCGGCCGATCGGATCGCCGGCCCCCTTCAACACGTCGAGCAACGGCTGGTAGTAGGCGGAGCTCGTCGACGGGTCACGGGGCGAGAAGGCGACGCCGTCGACGGCCGGGAACCACTGCCAGAACAACAGCGGCACGGCCAGCGCGCCAAGGAGGACGCGACGCCGCGGCCACAGCACACAGGCCAGCACCGGCCCGGCGGCGTACTGGCCGAACCGGCTCATGTTCTCGCCCAACGGTGACGGCACGGCGTAAACGACGATGACCGCGACGGCGTACAGCCCGGCCACCCAGCGCAGCACCGGCTGGTCCCGCGGCGACAACAGCACCACGACGATGCAGAGCCCGAGGTCCCATGCCAAAGCCCACGGCTCGTACGGAAAGCGCCCGGAGCTCGGGAAGAGCAGCGCCATGAGACCGAGCGGGGCCAGGGCGGCGGCGCCGACCGTGGCGGCACGCCACCGGTTCGACGGACGCGCCAGTCCCCAGCCGCCGACGGCGATGGCGAGGAAGATGGCCGCCACCGGGCTGGCCAGCGGGCACAGCAACGCGCACACCGACGCGATGACGACTCGCCGGCGTTGCAGGGCCAGGACGGCGCCGAGGGCGAAGGCCACGCCGAGCGAGAACGTGACCCGCCCCACGACGAGGTTGGTCACCGTCCCGGCGGCGAACCAGGCGGCGCCGACACGGGCCGACGTCCCGAAGTGCCGATGGACGATCCGCTCGAAGCACACCGCCGCCGCGATCCCGCTGACGACGGCCAGCGCCACCGGGCCGATCCACGCCCCCAGCGGCGGCAGCAGGACGCTGTAGTAGACGGTGGCATGGCCGCCGAACCACTGGCCGTTCCACAGCACGAAGCCGTACTGGCGGAAGAGATCGATCCGCAGCAGCTGGGCGGGGAAGTCCGACCCGCGCCAGCCGAGGGCGACGGCGAGCAAAGCCAACCCGGCGGCCGTCGCAGTGGCGAGCACCAGGCCCGATCGATCGGCCCACGCCGCTGTGGGCCGCTGGACGGCGGTCGTCATCGCCCTCGACGCCGCTCAGTTCCCGCCCTCGGAGCGGACGGCGTGCCTTGGCCCGTCGCCCTCCCCCGCCGTGGTCACGACGCGAACCGCGTCACGATCTCCCGACAGAAGGCCGGCAGGTCGTGGGGCTTGCGACTGCTGATCAGGTTGCCGTCGACGTGTACCTCTTCGTCGACCCATCGCCCGCCGGCGTTCACGATGTCGGTGCGCAGGCTCGGCCACGAGGTGAGCGTACGACCTCGCACCGCGCCGGCCTCGATCAATGTCCACGGCCCGTGGCAGATGACGCCGATGGGGACGCCGGCGCGCGCCATGTCGCCCACGAACCGGACCGCGGCGTCGTCGGTACGCAGCTGGTCGGCGTTGGCCACGCCTCCGGGCAGCACGAGGGCGTCGAACTGATCGGCCTGCAGCTCGGTGGTGGCCAGCCCGGCATCGCGGGTGTCGGCTCGGTCGAGGTGCTCGAACAGCTGGACCGGCCCGGACTTCGGGGCGGCAAGGAAGGCCTGGCCCCCGGCGGCCACCACGGCGTCCCACGGTTCCACCAGCTCCGCGCGCTCCACGCCTTCATTGGCCACGACGAATGCAACCTTTACACCCCCGAGTTCCTGGCCCAACCCGATCACCTCCTGAGACACCGGACGAGCGGTGCCTACCCAGGCGCCGGGGTGACCCAGTCACTACCCTCAGCCGATCGTGGACATCGAACGGTACGGACCC
>JBKOXV010000091.1:0-9585 GCA_046725105.1 bacterium
CGCGGAGGTTGCCCCGGAACTCGTACAGCGGCTAGACGGTGCCGTTTTCACCGCCCACAACGCCGACTTCGACTGGGGGTTCGTGGCCGGCGCGCTGCGGCGGGCCGGATACCAGCCGCCCGACGCGGCGCGCTTGTGCACGGCTCGGCTGTCGCGGGCCGTGGCCACGGACGCGCCCTCGCACCGCCTGGCCGAGGTGTGCGAACGGCACGGCATCACCATCGCGCGCGCCCACGACGCCGCGTCCGACGCCGAGGCGACGGCGGCGGTCCTTCCCCTCCTGTTCGCCGACGGCGCCCTCGTCACCTCGGACGATCTCGCCCCTCACCTCCGTGGCAACGGGGCCGTCTGGCCACCGTGGTCGCCACCGGCTCGCTGGCGCCGGTGGCTCTACGGATAGCCACTCGCGCCTCAGTAGCGCCGCAGCAATCGTTCGGCGGCCCGCCGCCCGAGATCCACCCACTCCGCCGGCTCGAGCACCGTCGCGTCCGGGCCGGCCCGCAGGAGCAACCGTTCCAGCCAGCGCTCGTGGAAGATCGGCAGCCGCACCCGGAGGCGGCCGTCGGCCTCCACCGCCACCTCGTGGACGGGGTACGTCTCCGTCACCCAGGCCGCCGACGACGGCAGCGCCACCGTGGCCGCGACGGTGTCGGCGTCGGCGAACCAGTCGCTCCCCACCGGGACGTCACGGTGGGTGAAGTGATCGCCGGTGGCCTCGGCCGTCTCGATCCGATCGATCCGGAACGTCCGCTTCACGCCGGCCAGCGAGTCGTCAGCCACCACGTACCAGCGGCCCCGCGTCGTATACACGGCCTGCGGGTCGATGAAGCGCGGGCGGAGTTCTCCGGGACCCGGCGAGTAGTACGTGATGGCGAGGCGCTCGGAGTGCTCGACGGCGGACTGCACGAGGTCGAGGAAGGCGGGGCGCTCCACGTCGACCACCAACGCCGGCTGCTCGGTGCCGACGGCGGCAGCCAGCTTGTCGAGGGCCCGGCCCAGCGGACCGGACGGATCGGCCCCCGGCAGCGTCATCGCTGCCCGCCCCGCCGCCAGCAGGGCGAAGCCCTCCGGCGCCGTCAGGCGCAGCGGCCGCGTGAACAGGCGGGGCACGCCGACGTGCACGATGCCGTCTTCGATCCAGATGTCGATCAGCTCGTCGAGATACGGCGGCAGCCCGCACATCGACGCCACCTCGAGGTCCTGGATCAGATGGGGCCCGGACACGTGGAACCGGGCCGCCACCTCGGCGACCGGCACCTCGCCGCGCTCCATCAGCCACGGCAGCATGACGAGGAGGCGCCGCAGCCGCTCCTGGGTCCGGCGCGGGCCGCGGCCGGTCGCCACGTCGGTCATCGGCCGCCACTCGCCACGGCCCGCAACCACGTCACGATGTCGGCGCGCACCTCGGGCGGCCCCACCACGACGGCGTCGTCGAGCAAGCCGAGCACCCACGACCGGAAGGCCACCTGGTTCGCGCACGGCACCCGGACGAGCACGCTGCCGTCGGGACGGCGTTCGGCGACGGCCGCCTCGCCGACCTCCCGCACGACCTTCGCCGCCCGGACCGGCATCACCTCCACCAGCGCCTCCTGGGGCGCGCCGATGGCCTTCGGATCGTCGGCGACGGCGTGGGCGAGGTCGAATCCCTCGGGCACCACGAAGGAACTCGGGTCACCCGCCACGACGTCGCCTTCGATGCGATCGACCCGGAACGTGCGGCGCTCGCCTCGGCTGCGATCGAGCCCGGCCAGATACCAGAACCCGTCGCGGGTCACGAGCCCGTACGGCTCCACCTCCCGGTCCCGCTCGTTGTACCGAAATCGCACCGGCGCCCGTGCCGTCGCCGCCTCGAACAGCAACGGCAATGACGCCAGCGCGGGCAGGGCCGCCGACGGGCCTGGGCCGGCGTCGCCATCCGGCGCGCCGACGTCGACGTCGACGCCGAGTTTCAGGAGGGCGTCGGCGCTCCAGTCCGGCCGGAGGTGGACGGCGGCGACCGCCATCTGCAGGGCGCGCGTCTCCTCCGGGGTGAGGTCGAGGCGCAGCTCGTACCGGCGGCGGTCGATGAGGTAGCCGGTCGCGCCGGCGGCGTCGCCGCTCAGCACCTGCGACTCGATGGGGATGCCCCCCTCGCGCAAGATCGCCTTGTCGCGTTCGAACGCGCCGCGCCGCGCCGCCCGGCCCTCCGGGTACTGGCCGGCGAGGGCGTCGGCGATCTGCTCCAGCGTCAGAGGCCGACGCGCCTCCAGCAGCAGGGCGACGAGGTTGGTGAGGCGCTCGAGCGGATCCGCCATCGAACCGGCGCCGCTAGGACGCCCCGGCCCGGCTGTCGATCACTCGCCGCATGGTGGCGATCACCTCGTCGGCCGACGCGCCGGGGGTGAGGACGGCGGCGACGCCTCGTTCGATGAGTTTGGGGGCGTCCTGTTCGGGGATCACCCCGCCGACGACGACGGGGATGTCGACGCCCCGCTGGCGCACCTGTTCCACCACCCGGGGAGCCAGGGTCATGTGGGCGGCCGACAGCATCGACAGGCCGATGGCGTCGACGTCCTCGTCGATGGCGGCCGCCGCCACCTTCTCCGGGGTCTGGAACAAACCGGTGTAGATGACCTCGAAGCCGGCGTCGCGCAGGATGCGAGCCACCACTTTGACGCCGCGGTCGTGACCGTCCAGGCCGACCTTGGCCACCAGGACCCGCGCGCTCACTTGGCGCTGTAGTCGTAGAAGCCCCGGCCCGCCTTCCGCCCCAACAGCCCCGCCTCCACCATGCGCGACAGCAACGGCGGCGGGGCGTACAACGGCTCCTTGAACTCCGCATACAAACTCTCGGCCACCGCCATGATGGTGTCCAACCCGATGAGATCGGCCAGGTGCAACGGCCCCATCGGATGGTTGCAGCCCTCCATCATGCCCAAATCGATGTCCTCGGCCGACGCGAACCCCGACTCCAACATGCGGATGGCTGACAAGAGGTACGGCACCAGCAAGGCGTTGACGATGAACCCGGCCCGATCCTGGCTCTTGATCACGTGCTTGCCCAACACCCCGACCGCGAACTCCTCGGCCCGATCCGTCGTCGCCGGCGCCGTCAACAGCGACGTCACCACCTCGACCAGCCGCAGGATCGGCACCGGGTTGAAGAAATGGATCCCGATCACCTGCTCCGGCCGGGACGTGGCCATCCCCAACTTCATGATCGGAATCGACGACGTGTTCGACGCCAGGATCGCGGACGGATCCTCCACCACCTTGTCCAACAAGGCGAACACATCGGTCTTCAACGCCTCATCCTCCACCACCGCCTCCACCACCAACTGGCGGTCGGCGAGCTCGGCCATGTCCGTCGTCAACCGCACCCGAGCCAGCGCGGCATCACGCCCGCCGTCATCCAACTTCCCGGCCCGCACCGCCCGATCCAGCGACGTCGTCAACCGACGCAACCCCGCTTCGGCGGTACCGGCGTCGACCTCGCGCACCACGACGTCGAGACCGGCCCGGGCCGACACCTCGGCGATGCCGGAACCCATCAGGCCGCACCCCACCACCCCGACACGTTCAATCGTCATGAGGGCATGGTACGCAGGCCCCGGTCAGTAGGCGCCGACGAACTTCGCCGCCCGGTCCAGTTCCTCCAGGACGCCCGCTTCGCCCCGGTCCTGCGGCACGGCGATCACCACCCGACCGAATCCGTTCTGCGCGTACGACTCGAGCACGTCGGCGGCGGGCGGGGCGGCGAAGACGCCGAGCTCGATGGACGCCGGGTCACGCCCGGCGGCCTCGGCCATGGCCCGCAGCTCACCGAGGCGGGGCAACACCTCACGCCGGCCATGGATCGGCATCCAGCCGTCGCAGTACTCCACCACCTGGGCGAACGTGGTGGGACCGGCGGCGCCGCCCATGATGATCGGCGGATGGGGACGCTGGACCGGCTTGGGCCACGACCAGCTCGGGGAGAACGCCACGTGCGCTCCGGTGAAGCCGCCGGCCTCCTCCGCCCAGAGCGTCCGCATGGCGAGCACCTTCTCCCGGACGAGGGCCCGCCGCCGCTTCGGGTCGACGCCGTGGTGCTCCATCTCGTCGACGTTCCAGCCCACGCCGATGCCGAAGAGGAAGCGGCCGTCGGACAGGAAGTCGACCGACGCCACCTCCTTCGCCGTGACGATGGGGTCGCGCTGGGCGACGAGGCAGATCCCGGTGGCAAGGCGCAGCGTGGTTGTGGCGGCGGCGGCGCTGGCGATGGCGACGAACGGATCGAGAGTGCGCTTGTAGTGCTCGGGCAGCGGCTCGCCGCCGGGAAACGGCGTGCGGCGGCTCGTCGGGATGTGGGTGTGCTCCGGGAACCAGATCGACTCGATGCCGCGGGCCTCGGCCTCGGCGGCGACTCGGCCCGGCCGGGGCACCTGGTCGGTGGGGAACAGCTCGACGCCGATGTGCATCAGATCGTGGGCGTCTCGACGTAGCGGCCGAACACGTCGGCGAGGGCGTTCATGATCTCGCCGAGGGTGGCGTAGGACTTGACCGTGTCGATGAGGACGGGCATCAGGTTGACCTCCGGGTCGGCGGCGTGGTGACGCAACCCGGCCAGGGCCGCCTCGACGGCGGCGGCGTCGCGGCGGTGGCGCACCTGATCGAGTCGTTTCACTTGGCGGGCTTCGTCCTCGTTGGTGATCTCGAGCAGGTCCAGGGCGTCGTCGTCGTTGCCGTCGGTGAACCGGTTCACCCCCACCACGATGCGCCGGCCTTCGTTGAACCGCCGCTCCAGCTCGTAGGCGGAATCGGCGATGCGGTTCTGGAACCAGTTCTCCTCGATTCCGGCGATCACCCCCTCCAGCATCGAACCGCCCCCCAGCTCGTCGAGATAGGCGAAGATCTCCTCGGCCCGCCGTTCCATCTCGTCGGTGAGCGCCTCCACGAAATACGAGCCGCCCAGCGGGTCGGCGACCAACGCCACGTTGGTCTCGTAGGCGATCGCCTGCTGGGTGCGCAGGGCGATCCGGGCCGCCCGCTCGGTCGGCAACGCCAACGCCTCATCCATCGAGTTGGTGTGCAGACTCTGGGTCCCCCCCAACACCCCGGCCAACGCCTCGATGGCGGTGCGCACGATGTTCACCTCGGGCTGCTGGGCCGTCAACGACACCCCGGCCGTCTGGGTGTGGAACCGCAACTGCATCGACCGCTCCGACGACGCCCCATACCGCTCCCGCATCCAACGAGCCCACACCCGGCGGGCGGCCCGATATTTGGCGATCTCCTCGAAGAAGTCGATGTGAGCGTTGAAGAAGAAACTCAACCGCGGCGCGAATACATCCACCGCCAGGCCCGACGCCAACGCCAGCTCCACATAGGCGAACCCGTTGGCCAACGTGAAGGCCAGCTCCTGGGCCGCCGTGGAGCCCGCCTCCCGAATGTGATAGCCGGAAATGCTGATCGAATGCCACCGCGGCATCTCCGCCGCCGTGAACCCAATCGTGTCCCGCACCAGCCGCATCGACGGCCGGGGTGGGAACACGAACTCCTTCTGGGCCTGATACTCCTTCAAGATGTCGTTCTGCAGGGTGCCCCCCAGCCGGGCCCGCGCCACCCCCGCCGCCTCGGCCTGCGCCACGTACATGGCGAAAATCACCGCCGCCGGCGAGTTGATCGTCATCGACGTCGTGATCGACCCCAAATCGATGTCCCGATACAGGTCCTCCATGTCGGCCAGCGTGTCCACCGCCACGCCGCACCGGCCCACCTCACCCTCCGCCATCGGATCATCCGAATCCAAACCCAACAGCGTCGGCATGTCGAACGCCGTCGACAACCCGTCACCACCCGCCCGAATGATCTCCTTGAACCGCCAGTTCGTGTCCTCGGCGGTCCCGAACCCGGCGAACATCCGCATCGTCCACAACTTCGACCGGTACATCGACGCGTACGGCCCCCGCGTGTACGGGTACACCCCCGGAAACTCACCGTCGGCCGGCCCGTACACCGGCTCCAACGGCACCCCCGACATCGTCTCGAAATCCACATCCCGAGACGGCGTCCCCTCGAAGGCCTGCTGCCACAACTCCCGTCGAGAACTCACGGCATCACTGTAGGGCGCCCTCCGCTCTGTGACCGAGGGCGCACAGGGAACCCACATCGCGTTTCAAGTGGGCGTGGAGACTTGCGCCGCACCCTGAGGTCATGCCGGATGAACTCTCCCCTGACCACGAGGAGGCGGGCCCGCTGGCCGCCGAGCCGCCGCCTAGTGAACTGCCCCCGCCACCGCCCCGTCGGACCCGACCCATGGCCCGGGCCGGGCTCGTCGGCGGTCTCGCCGGCGCTCTCGTCGCGGCCATCGCCGCCGCGGGCGTGGTGCAGCTGACCGACCACGACAGCACACCCAAGGCGGCCATCGTCACCGCCAGCCCCCTGGCCACCAGCGGGTTCGACGTCCATTCCGTGCTCACCAAGGTGGGTAACTCGGTCGTGTCGATCGACGTCACCGAGCAAGGCCGCTTCGGGCAAACCGCCGCGGCGGCTGGATCCGGCTTCGTGGTCTCCGACGACGGATACATCGTCACCAACAACCACGTCGTGGACGGGGCCAGCAGCATCACGGTCACCTTCTCCGACGGGACCACCGAGGCGGCGACCGCGGTCGGCACCGACGCCACGCACGACATCGCCGTCCTGAAGGTGGCCGATCTCCACGGTGCCACGGCGTTGACCCTCGCCGACAGCAGCTCGTTGCAGGTCGGTGACGAGGTCCTGGCCATCGGCAACGCGCTGGATCTCGGCGACAGCCCGACAGTGACGCTCGGCATCGTGTCGGCCAAGAACCGCTCGATCCAGACCGACACCGAGAGCCTCACTGGCCTCATCCAGACGGACGCCGCCATCAACCCCGGCAACTCCGGGGGTCCGCTCGTCAACGCCGCCGGCGAGGTCGTCGGCATCAACACGGCGGGCGTGCAGGACGCCAACAACATCGGCTTCGCCATCGACATCAACACGGTGAAGACCGTGATCACCCAGCTCGAGCAAGGCACCAACGCCTGACGTTCACAGCACCTCCCAGAGTCGTCTCAGGTCGATCGGAGGACTTTCTGAGGGAGCGCGCTCACGCTCCGAACCATGACAGGTTCTCGAAAGCTCACTCGCGTCCTCGCTGCCATCGGAGTGGCCGGCGCCGCCGCCGCCGCCGGCACGATCGGCCTGGCCGCGGCCCAGACCGATACGACCTCACCCTCCACCACGGCACCGTCCAGCTCGACTACCGCTCCGGCCCAGGGCGAGGGCCATCGCGGCGGGCCGGGTGGGCGCTTCGGGTTCGGCTTCGGCGGCAACGTCCTGCACGGCGAGTTCGTGGTGCCCAAGGACGGCGGGTACGAGACGCTCGACACTCAGGTCGGCAAGGTGACCGCCGTGTCGGACTCGTCGATCACGGTCGTGAGCGACGACGGGTTCAGCAAGACCTACGTGGTGACGGCGGACACGCTCGTCAACTCGGCCCGTGACGGGATCGGCTCCATCAAGAACGACGCCACGGTGCGGGTCACGGCCACGGTGAGCGGCTCGACGGCGACGGCGGTCAACATCATCGACACCTCCACCATCGAGGCCCAGCGCCCGAAGTGGGCACCGGACCACCGCCAGGCGCCGGACGCGTCGAGCACGACCACGACGACGGGCTGAGCGGCGGGCCGCCGTAGCCTCGGCGGCGTGAAGTGGATCGTGCACGGTGAGCGGCGCATCTACGAGAGCGAGTGGATGACCCTCGCCCTCACCGACGTCGAGATACCCGGGGGCGAGCGCTTCGAGCACCACGTGGTGCGGGCGCCGGCCGACGCCGCCGGCGCCGTCGTGGTCGACTCCGAGCGCGGGGTGCTGCTGCTGTACCGGCACCGGTTCACGACCGACACGTGGGGATGGGAGATCCCCGCCGGTCGCATCGATGCCGGCGAGACACCGGTCGAAGCGGCGGCACGCGAGACCCTCGAGGAGACCGGCTGGCGGCCGGGACCCCTCACGCCGCTCACCACGTATCACCCCAACAACGGCCAGAGCGACTTGCGCTTCCACCTGTTCCTCGCCGACGGCGCGGTGCCCGTGGGGGCGCCCACCGACCCGGCGGAGTCGGAGCGGATCGAGTGGGTGCCCGTCGACGAGGTGCGTGGCCTCGTCGCCGGGCACCACGTGCCCGACGGCCTCTCCCTCACCGCCCTCCTGTGGTGGCTGGCGGTCGCTCGTTAGAGGCGGCGCTATTCGCCCGCCGCCGCCACGGTGGCGTAGGTGCCGAGCTTGCCCTCGAGGTCGATGAGGTCGCCCGCCTTCACGAAGGTGCCGAGCTTCGTCGGGTCGGTGACGGTGTACTTCGCCATCTGGCCGCCCTCGGTGAGGTAGGCATCCTTCATGCCGTTCATGATGGACGTCAGACCGGGGAGTCCGAACGGGTTGGTCTGGGTAATGGACCGCGCCGCCGCCATGATGTTGCCCCGATCGAGGCCGCCCTTGTAGCTGGCCGCCTCCTTCAGGATCTCGACCATGAGCCAACCGAAGGCCCATCCGGTGGCGTAGGTGGTCTTCTTCGGGTCGTGCCCCGCCTTGGTGGTGACCTCGTTGTAGGTCTTGACGGCGGGGTCGTTGGCGTTGGCAGGGTCGTTGACGTCCTTGACCGTCTGGATGAGGTAGGTGTCCTTGCCGCTGAGGCCCTGGTCGAGCAGCGGCTGGAAGAACTGGTTGATGGAGCCGCACGTCAGCGACATGATCACCAGCGGCCTCCAGGAGCCCTTCTCCACGGCGGCCATGCCCTGCGTGCAGAAGGTGCCCGACGTCTGCAGTAGGAGGACGTCAGCGTTCGTCGCCGCGGCACTCGTGTACTGGTTGTCGACGTTGGGCGCCGTGGGGTCGTGCTGGAAGTCGCCGACCAGCTGGATGTTGGTGCCCTTGATGGAGTGCTTGAACCCCTTCAGGTAGCTCTTGCCGAAGTCGTTGTTGAACGTGATCGACGCCACCTTCACCCCATTCGGGTACTTGGTCTTCAGCCACTCGGCCCACAGGCTGGCCTCGGTGAAGTAGTCGAGCTGCGCGCCCGTCGTCCACGGGTGGTTCTCGACGTCACCCCACTGAGCAGCACCGGTGCCGTTGAGCAGCTGCGGCATACACTCCTGGTTGGTGCCGTCCCAGATGCCGAGGTTGTTCGGCGTACCGATGACGGTGACGAGGGCGGCGTAGCTGCCGGACTGGATGGCCTCGTCGACGTTGGTCTTGGTGTTGGCCGGCGCGTACTGGTCGTCCTTGACGTCGAGGGTGACCTTGCGCCCGTCGATGCCGCCGTTGTCGTTGACGTAGTTGAAGTAGTCGGTAAAGCCGTCGGCGATGAGGCCGAAGCCGGCCAGCGGACCGGACTTCGGCATGCTGCTGAAGAGCTTGATCTCGGTGTCGGTGATGCCCTGTTTCGGGTCCCAGTCGGACGGGCACGTCGACGTGTCGAGCTTGAAGTCGCCGGCGCCGTTGTAGATCTTGGGGTTGCTGGCATCCTGCCCGTACTTGCCGCTGCCCTTCTCGGGGATGACCGGCCCCTGCTTGGCCCCGGCGGCCGTGGTGCTGGCG
>JBKOXV010000119.1:0-25313 GCA_046725105.1 bacterium
TGCTCATCTCGAACGGCCTGGCCACGATGGGCTACGCCCTCCCCGCCGCCATCGGGGCGGCGCTGGCCCGGCCGGACCGCCCGGTCGTGTGCCTGACCGGCGACGGCGGGCTCGGCATCGTGCTGGCCGAGCTCGAGACCCTCGCCCGGCTCGCCCTTCCTGTCACCGTCGTCGTCTTCGACGACGCCGGCTTGAGCCTCATCAAGGTCAAGCAGGGGGAGACCCACGGCGGCGCCCGGGCTGTCGACTATCGGTCGATCGACTTCGCCGGCGTCGCCCGGGCCACCGGGCTGGCGGCGGAGACCGTCGACGACGCCGCGGCTCTCCGGGCCGTCCTGGCCGGTGGATGGGACCAGCCCCGGCTCGTCGACGCCCGGATCTCGCCCGCCGACTACGCCCACCTCCTCGCCGTGACGCGGGGATGACGGTCGTAAGATCCCGTTCATGGCGATCCAACTGGCGAAGTTCCTGGATGTGGCCGATGGGCTCCAGGCCGACCAGTTCTCGGTCGGCGCTCGGGAGTCGATCACGTCGCTCGACCAACTCGACCCGATGTACAAACGGCTGCTCGACGAACCGGTCACGGCGGTTGTCGCCGTGGTCGGCGGCGACGGCCGGCCGAACCTCACGCCGATGTGGTTCGACTACGAGGGCGACACCGTGCTCGTCAACGTGGCGTCGCACCGCAAGAAGGTCGAGTGGATCCGCGCCCATCCGTTCTTCACGATGCTGCTCATGAACCCGCAGAACCCGTACCACTGGGTGAGCCTCCGCTGCTCGCTCGGCCGGGAGATCTCCGAGGACGACCCCGAGGAGGGCAAGCGGGTCACAGCCCAGGTCGACAAGATCTGGACGAAGTACACGCAGAGCCCGCCGCCGTACGGGCTGCGCGACCCGTCAAGGGACGAGCGACGCATCCTGTTCGAGTGCCCGGTGGAGCGGGTCGCCACGTTCGGGAAGCCCTGACGGCGCGGGTCGCCGTCGTCGGGGGATCACTGGGCGGTCTCACGGCGGCGGCGTTGTTGCGCGACGCCGGCTTCGACGTCACTGTCTACGAGCGCTCGCCGGCCGAGCTCCAGGAACGCGGGGCCGGCATCGGCTTCCTGCCCGCCAGTTCCCGGTACCTGGTCGAGCGGGCCGGGATCGACCTCGACGAGATCAGCGTGGCCACCAGCCACATCCGCTACCTCGACCGCGCCGGCACCGTGGTGCACGACGCGCCGCACGCCTACCGGTTCAGTTCCTGGAACACGGTGTACCGGCGGCTGCTCGGCTGCTTCGGGCGCGAGCGCTACCAGCTCGGCCACGAGCTGCGGGCGTTCTCCGACGACGGCGACGAGGTGAGCCTGCGCTTCGCCAATGGTGCCACCGCCGGCGCCGATCTCCTGGTGGGGGCGGACGGGGTGGGATCGACGGTGCGCACGACGCTCCTACCGGACACGGTCCCGCAGTACGCGGGGTACGTGGCGTGGCGGGGAACGGTGGCCGAAGCGGACTTGGATCCTGGCCTCGGGCGCCAGCTCGGAACCGCCATCACCTACCACGTCGGTGCGAACACCCACATCCTCGTGTACCCGATCCCGGGGCCGGAGGGCGAGGTCGAGCTGGGACGGCGCCTCGTGAACGTGGTCTGGTACCGCAACTACGCCGCCGGGCCGGACCTCGCCGATCTCCTCACCGACACGGCCGGCCTGCCGCACGAGCTCTCGCTGCCGCCGGGCGCCGTGCGCGCCGAACACGTCGGCGAGATGCGGGCGGTGGCCGCCGCCCGGCTGCCGCCGGTGCTCGCTGAGGTCGTGATGGCGGTCGAGCGCCCGTTCGTGCAGGTGATCTACGACTTGGAGGTGCCTCGGATGACGTTCGGACGGGTGTGCCTGATCGGCGATGCCGCCTTCGCCGTTCGCCCGCACGCCGCCGCTGGCACGGCGAAAGCGGCGGCCGACGCATGGGCGCTCGCCGAGGCCCTCGACGGAGGCGCCGGCGTCGAAGAGGCCCTCCAGCGGTGGGAGCCGGCCCAGCTCGCCCTGGGCCGCCAACTGTTGGAGCGCACGCGCCGGATCGGCAGTCGGTCCCAGGTCACCGGCGACTGGCGGCCCGGCGACCCGGAGCTCATCTTCGGCCTCTGGGAGCCCGGCCGATGAGCGGCCTCGCCGATTCGATGGCGACCGCCGCCGCTGCCTTCCTCGCCTCGCTCGACGGCGCCCAGCGGGTGCGGGCGGCGTGGCCCTTTCCGTCGGACGAGGAGCGGCCGCGGTGGTTCTACACGCCGACCGACCACGGCGGCCTGACTCTTCACCAAATGCAGGCCCGCCAGCAGCAGCTGGCCCTGCGCCTGGTGGCCAGCGGCCTGTCGCGGGCCGGCTACGTCACGGTGGCGACGATCATGGGCCTCGAGAACATCCTCGACGAGCTCGAGGGTTGGGGCACCGGCTTCGACCGGGAACGGGGCCGCGACCCCGGCCTGTACTACGTGCGCGTCTTCGGGACGCCGGAACCGGGCGGTACGTGGTCGTGGCGCTTCGGCGGCCACCACGTCTCGATCAACCACCTCGTCGTCGAGGGCGAGCCGGCAGCGGCCACGCCCTGTTTCCTCGGGGCCGATCCGGCGTCGTCGCCTCTGCTCGGCCCCCATCCGCTGCGGCCGCTGGCTGGCGCCGAGGACATCGCCCGTGACCTGGTCCGCGCCCTCGACCCGATCCAAGCCGGCCACGCGATCGTCTCAACCGTGCCGCCCGTCGACCTCGTCGGCGCCAACCGGCCACAGCTCGCCGAGGGGCAGCTGCCGTTGCCGCTCCCCGAGATCTGGCGAGGCCGATTCGCCGAACCACTCGACTCGGCCCTGGCCGCCACGCAGCGACGGGCCGAGGAGACGGTCGGCTTGCGACCCGAGCACCTGGAGGCCGTTCGCTACACGGCCGAACCGAAAGGACTGGCGGCCCACTCGCTGACGGCGACGCAACGCCAGATCCTGCACGCCCTGCTCGACGTCTACCTCCACCGCCTGCCCGACGAGCTGGCCGACGCCGAGGCGGCGAAGTACGCCGGCGACGGCCTCGACGCCCTGTCGTTCCTGTGGGCCGGTGGCACCGCCGAGGGCGAGCCGCACTACTACCGGATCCAGGGACCGCGACTCGTCGTCGAGTACGACAACACCCAGCGGAACGTCAATCACGTCCACGCCGTCTGGCGCGACCCCGTCAACGACTTCGGTGCCGACGTCCTGGGCGCCCACTACCGCACCGCCCATCCGAACTGACGCGAGTTTTGGGTCGTATGCACCCAAAACTCGCGTCAGAACGGGTTAGGTGAAGGCGGCGTAGCCCTCGAGTTCGAGGGTGTCGGCCAGCTCGGGGCCGCCCGACGCCACGATGCGTCCCTTGGCGAGGATGTGGACGGCATCCGGCTTCAGCTCGTGGAAGAGCCGGGTGTAATGGGTGATGGCCAGTACGCCGAGGGCCGCGTCGTGGGTGAGGGCCTCGACCCGCCGGGTACAGGCCCGGAGGGCGTCGACGTCGAGCCCCGAGTCGAGCTCGTCGAGGATGGCGATGGCCGGTTCGAGCACGGCCAGCTGGAGCGTCTCGTTGCGCTTCTTCTCGCCGCCCGACAGGTCGACGTTGAGGGGCCGGTCGAGGAAGCGGGCGTCGAACCCGATCCGGGCCGCCTCGGTTCGGAGGCGAGCCTCGAGGTCGTCGCCGGACCGACCGCGTGCCGCCAGGGCCTCGGCCAGGACGGCGTCGAGCCGGACCCCAGGCACCTCGATGGGGTACTGCATCGCCAGGTAGAGGCCGGCCGCCGCCCGCTCCCACGGCTCGAGGGCCAAGACGTCGACGCCGTCCAACGTGACAGAGCCGCCGACCACCTCGTAGCCGGGCCGGCCCATCACTACGGCCGAGAGGGTCGACTTGCCGGCGCCGTTCGGGCCCATGACGGCGTGCACCTCGCCGGTGCTGACGGTGAGGTCGATGCCGTGGAGGATCTCGGTGCCCTCGACCGACGCCCGCAGGTCGCGGATCTCGAGCGTCGTCACGCGGTCACCCGAACGATGACGTCGCCGTCGCGCACCTCGACGTCGTAGACGGGCACGGGCTGCGTGGCCGGTAGCGACTGCGGCTCGCCGTCGACGAGGGAGAACGTCGAGCCGTGCTTCCAGCACTCGATCTCCCGCTCGTCGCAGAGCACCTCGCCCTCGGACAGCGACACATTGGCGTGGCTGCAGACGTCGCCGATGGCGTACACGTCGTCGCCGCATCGCACCAGGGCCACCGGTCGGCCGTCGACCTCCACCTTGCGGGCCGTCCCCGGGGCGAGATCGGTGAGGCGGGCCACCACCGTCTCCGTGGTCACCCCCGCCTCCGGTCGAGCTTGGCGGCGATGGCCCGGCGCAGTTCGGGCACCACGTGCGGCGCCGGCAGCCGCTCGAGCACCTCGTCGAAGAAGCCGAGCACGATGAGACGCTCGGCGGTGGCCGGCGGCACACCCCGGCTCTCGAGGTAGAAGCGCTGATCGGCGTCGATGGGGCCGACGGCCGAGGCGTGGCTGCACCTCACGTCGTTGTTCTCGATCTCGAGGTTGGGCACGCTGTCGGCCCACGCGCCCTCCGACAGCTTGAGGTTGCGGTTCGTCTGGAAGGCGTTGGTGCCGGGCGCGTTCTTCCGGACCCGGATGAGCCCGGTGTAGACGCTGCGGGCGTGGTCCTGGACGGCGCCCTTGAACAGCAGGTCGGAGGTGGTCTTGGCGGCGGCGTGATCCTGCAGCGTGCGGAAGTCGTGCATCTGCTCGTTGTCGCCGTAGTAGGCGGCGATCTGCTCACCGGTGGCGCCCTGGCCTTCGAGGCGGGCGTCCGTGCGGACCCGCGCGTAGTAGCCGCCGAGGGCGACGGTGGCGAGCAGCGTGTAGGAGTCGCGCTCGGCCCGGCCGACCTGGTGGGCGATCTGCCACACGCGCGGCCCGAGCTGGTTGACGCCGAGGTAGCGGACCTGGGCCCCCGGCCCGGCCCGCAGCTCGGTGACCGGCGCCACGAGGGCGTTCACGTCGTCGGACGCGAACCGCTCGACCACCGTGACGTCGGCGTCGGGACCGGTCTCCACGATGAGCCGCGGGAACACGGCGGCGCCGTCAACCGGCGCCCGCCACACGACCTCGATGGGATCGGCGGCGGCGTGACCAGGCGGGATGCGCAGGATGACCGGGGTGGCCCGGCCGGCGTTGAGCTCGGCGAAGACGTCGGCGGGCGGCTCCAGCCCGTCGACCCCGGCGTCGGCGACCGGCGTCCAGCCCGTCACCTCGGCGTCGATCGAGTCCGGCGTGTAGGCGTCGAGGTCGAGCTGGTCGATGCGGCTGTAGCGCCAGATCTCCTCCTCCGGCGTCGGCACGGAGGCCGGGGGATAGAGCGTCATCTCAGCGCTTGCGGCGGCGGCGCAGGCGGCCGAGGAACGACGGGTGGTTGGCCCGGGCGTTGCGCGCCTCGGCCTCGGCCAGGAGGTCGGGGCCGACGGCGTTGATGATCTCCTCGGCCTGGTCGAGCACGGCGGCCGCCGACCCGTCGTCGAGGCCGGGTGGCTCGTCGGGCGTCCTGGGCGTGACCAGCGAGCCGTAGGTCCACTGGACGTCGGCCAGGCGACGCTCGTAGCCGGTGCACTGGTCAGGGCAGCGCCACGGCGCGTCAGGTGCCAAGTCGAGGTTGCACTTGCGAACCGTCTCGCCATTGGCGTATGTGCGGCTCTCGAAGTTCTTGCACTCCTCGCGCATCGGCATGGCCGTCAGCCCACTGACCCTTCCATCTGCAGCTCGATCAGACGGCTCCATTCCACCGCATACTCCATCGGAAGTGTGCGCGTGACCGGCTCGATGAAGCCGTTCACGATCAGACCCATGGCCTGCTCCTGGGTGAGGCCGCGGCTCATCAGGTAGAAGAGCTGCTCGTCGGCCACCTTGGAGACGGTGGCCTCGTGGCCGATCTGGGCGTCGCGCTCGCCCACCTCCATGTAGGGCTTGGTGTTCGAGACGCTCTCGCCGTCGAGCAGCAGGGCGTCGCACTGGACGTGGCTCTTGCAGCCGCGGGCGCCCTCCTCGACCCGCACCAGGCCCCGGTAGGTGGTGATGCCGCCGTCCTTGGAGATCGACTTCGACACGATCTTGCTGGTGGTCTCCGGGGCGGCGTGCACCATCTTGGCGCCGGCGTCCTGGTGCTGGCCGGGGCCGGCGTAGGCCACCGACAGAACCTCGCCCGTGGCCTTGGGCCCCACCATGTACACCGACGGGTATTTCATGGTGAGGCGGCTGCCGATGTTGCCGTCGATCCACTCCATGTGGCCTTCGGCCTCGACCCGCGCCCGCTTGGTGACGAGGTTGTAGACGTTCGGGCTCCAGTTCTGGATCGTGGTGTAGGTGACCCGGGCGCTGGGCTTCACGACGATCTCCACGACGGCACTGTGCAAGGAGTCGGACGTGTACACCGGGGCGGAGCAGCCCTCGATGTAGTGCACCTTGGCGCCCTCGTCGGCGATGATGAGCGTCCGCTCGAACTGCCCGGCGTTCTCGGAGTTGATGCGGAAGTAGGCCTGGAGCGGCATCTCGACCTCGACGCCCGGCGGCACGTAGATGAAGCTGCCGCCGCTCCAGACGGACGAGTTCAGGGCGGCGAACTTGTTGTCGCCAGGTGGGATCACGGTGCCGAAGTACTGCTTCACCAGGTCCGGGTACTCCCGGAGGGCCGTGTCCATGTCGCAGAAGAGGATCCCCTGCTGCTCCAGCTCCTCGCGGTTGCGGTGGTACACGACCTCGCTCTCGTACTGGGCCGTGACGCCGGCCAAGTACTTGCGCTCCGCCTCGGGAATCCCCAGCTTCTCGTAGGTGGCCTTCAGCTGGTCGGGCAGGTCCTCCCACTCGTCGACCTGCCGGTCCGTGGGCTTGATGTAGTAGTAGATGTCGTCGAAGTCGATGTCCGGCATGTTGACGGCGAACCACGGCGCCATCGGCTTGCGCTCGAAGGTCCGCAGCGACTTCTGGCGGAAGCGGCGCATCCACTCGGGCTCGCCCTTCCACCACGACATTTCGTCGACCATGGACGTGTTCAGGCCCTTCTCGGGCCGGAAGACGAAGTTCTCGTCGTCGGCCCAGCCGAGCTTGTATCGGCCCAGGTCGAGATCGGTGACGGCCATCAGGCAGCGCTCCGGTTCACAGGGATTTGCACTACCGCCATAGTAACAATCCCCGGGCCGGTTTCACGCCAGCTGAACAACCCCAGAGGTTCTCCGATCAGCGTGAAACGGGGGGTCAGTCCAGCTCGATGAAGATGCACTCCCCGGGGCAGTCCTCGGCGGCATGGACGACGGACCGGTGCAGCCGCAGGGGCACCCAGGCCAGGCTGCCGCCGCCACCAGGGTCGTTGCCCACGACGCCGCCTTCGGAGACGTAGGCAATACCGTCCTCCAGCTGCACGAACACGTCGGGGCAATGGTCGAGGCACAGCCCGTCGCCTGTACAGAGGTCCTGGTCGATCCACACCCGCATGCCGCCACGGACGATACCGGGCCGCCGATACCCTCGGGCAGGTGCCCCCGGTACCGCCCCCTGCCAAACGCGTCCCCGTGACGGTGCCCCGCCACGCCGGCGCCGTCGTCGACGACTACGCCTGGCTGCGCAACCGCGAGGACCCGGACACCATCGCCTACCTCCAGGCCGAGAACGCCTACGCCGACGCCTGGTTCGAGCCCCTTGCCGACCGGCGGGAGGAGCTCTTCCAGGAGATCAAGCGGCGCACCCAGGAGACCGACCTCTCGGTGCCGGTCGAGAAGGGTCCGTGGCGCTACTACACCCGCACCGAGGAGGGCCGGTCCTACCCGATCCATTGCCGCACCGCCCGCTCGGACGGGCCCGAGGAGGTGCTCCTCGACGAGAACGCCGAGGCCCAAGGCCACGACTTCTTCGCCCTCGGCGCCTTCGACGTGAGCCCAGACCATGGCCGGCTGGCTTGGTCGCTGGACACCGACGGCGGCGAGGAGTTCACGATGCGGGTCCGCGACCTGACGACGGGTGCCGACCTCCCCGACACCATCGAACGCACCTACTACGGCACGGCGTGGTCGTCCGACGGCCGCCACCTGTTCTACGTGAAGCCCGACGCCGCCCTGCGCCCGTTCCAGGTATGGCGCCACCAAGTCGGCACCCCGGCCGCCGACGACGTCCTGGTGTTCCAGGAGGACGACGAGCGGTTCTTCGTCGAGGTCGAATTGACCCGGAGCGAAGCTTTCGTCGTCATCTCGGTCGACAGCAAGACGACGAGCGCCGCCTGGGTCATTCCCGCCGCCGACCCCACCGCCCCGCCCCGCCCGATCGCCGCTCGCACCCCCGGCCACGAGTACCGGATCGACCACCGAGGCGACCGCTTCGTGATCCTCACCAACCTCGACGCCGAGGACTTCCGGGTGGTGACGGCCCCCGTCGACGACCCGGACGTGCCCCACTGGACCGAGCTCGTCCCGCACGAACCTGGGCGGCGCCTCACGGCCGTCGACGCCTTCGCCGGGCACATCGTCCTGTACGAGTGGGCCGGCGGCATGCAACGGCTGCGCATCCTGTTCGACGACGGCACGGAGCGGGTGCTGGCGTTCGACGAGCCGGTGCACAGCGTCGAGCCCGGGCACAACGCCGAGTACGACACGACGCGCTTCCGGTTCGACTACGAGTCCCTCGTGACTCCGGCCAGCGTCTACGAGGAGGACGTCCGCACCGGCGAGCGCCGCCTGCTGAAGCAGACACCCGTGCTCGACGGCTTCGACTCGAAGTACTACGACACCGCCCGTACGTGGGCCCGCGCCGCCGACGGCGCGCTGGTGCCGATCGACCTCGTGTGGAGGCGTGGGGTGGAGCGCGACGGCACGGCACCGCTCGTGCTGTACGGGTACGGCTCGTACGAGATCTCGATGGCGCCGTGGTTCTCGGTGGCCCGGCTGTCGCTGCTCGACCGAGGCGTCGTCTGGGCGCTGGCCCACCCCCGGGGCGGCGGTGAGCTCGGCCGGCAGTGGTACCTCCACGGCAAGCTGCTGGAGAAGCGCAACACCTTTACCGACCTCATCGCCGGCGCTGAGCACCTCGTCGCCGAGGGCTGGGTGGCGCCCGACCGGCTCGCCATCCGGGGCGGCAGCGCCGGCGGGCTGCTGGTGGGCGCGGCGATGGAGATGAGGCCCGACCGGTTCGCCGCCGTCGTCGCCGAGGTCCCCTTCGTCGACGTCGTGAACACGATGCACGACGAGACACTGCCCCTCACGGTCACCGAGTGGGAGGAATGGGGCGATCCCCGCCAGCCGGAGTACGAGGCCTACATGGCCTCCTACGCGCCGTACGAGAACGTGGCGGCGGTCGCCTATCCGGCCCTGCTGGTGACGGCGGGGCTCAACGACCCTCGGGTGAGCTACCACGAGCCGGCCAAGTGGGTCGCCCGGTTGCGGGCCGTCTCCGCCGGCGACCGCCCGCTTCTACTGCACACGGAGCTGGGGGCCGGGCACCGCGGCCCGTCGGGGCGCTACGACGCCTGGCGGGAGGAAGCCCGCACGATGGCGTTCCTGCTGCGGGTGCTGGGCGTGCTGGGCGTCAGCTGAGGGCGGCCACCAGCGCCACCGCGATCAGCACCAGGTTGCGAAGGACCGAGCCGATCCCGATCGGCTTGGTGGAGCGGGCTCCGAAACAAGCGCACGGCACCCGCCGTCCTTCGGCCAGGCGCACGACGAGCACGACGGTGAAGGCCGACAGCATCGCCGCTGCGGCCAGCGCCACGGCGGGTCGGGCCACGCCCGCCACGAGCAGGGCGCCGAGCGCCAGCTCGACCCACGGCACGGCGGGGACGGTGACGGCGGGCGCCCCCATCGCCGTCGCCTGCGCCCCCCAACGGGGCCCGGCCGCCAGCTTCAGGGCGCCCGATGCGAGCAGCACGGCGCCCAGCACGACGCCGGCGACCGCGGCAGCCGTCACGTACCCAGGAATCCGCCGAGCTTGCCGCGGAAGAACAGCATCGGGCCGTGGTCGGTCTCGACCTCGAGCTCGCGCACCCGTCCCATCACGAACCAGTGGTCGCCGGCTTCCACGACCTTCTCGAGATCGCAGTCGATCCACGCCAGCACGCCGTCGATGATCGGGGAGCCGCTGGCCGCCGGCCGCCAACGCACCCCTTCGAACTTGTCGTCGATGTCGCGGGCGAAGCGCCAGCACAGGTCGGACTGGTGCTCGGAGAGGACGTTCACGCAGAAGACGCCGGCCTTCTCGATGTCGGGCCAGCTCGTGGAGTTCCTGCCCGGGAAGAAACCGACCAGGGGCGGGTCGAGCGAGACCGAGGTGAACGACCCGATGGTGAGGCCCTGGGGCTCGCCGTTCCACGTCGCGGTGACCACGGTGACGCCGGTCGGGAAGTGCCCGAGGACGTGACGGAAGCGGCCCGAGTCGAAGTCGGTCATCGGCTGCAGGTTAGAGGCCGAGCCTCTGGACGTCGCAGGTCGCTCGTGTCGCTGATCGGGGCGAATTCCGCACCAACGGGCGCCACAGGCGAAAAGATGTGGGCGGTCAGGCGGCGGCGGGGCCGAGCTGCCTGCGGTCGCCCTCGTGGGCGGCGAAGACCTCGACGTGGCTGCGCTCGGCCCAGCCCTGGCAGCAGGCGAGCATCTCGTCGAGGGCGTCGTCGGTGCGCATGGGGTCGTGGTGGAACAGGGCGATCGACTTGGCGCCGGACCGCTTGCCGACCCACATGGCGTACTCGTACGTGCAGTGACCCCACGTCGCCTTCTTGGCGAACTCGGGCTGGGTGTACTGGGCGTCGTGCACGAGGAGATCCACACCGTCGGTCAGTTCGAGAACGGCGTCGTGCACGTCATAACCGCCGTCGGCGGGCTGTTGGTGATCGGGGAGGTACGCCACCGACGCCCCAGCCCAGTCGATCCGGTAGCCGTAAGTGCGCCCGACGTGGGGGATGGCGAGGGCGGTGACCAACGCCTCGCCGATGCGCAACGGGCCCTCGTCGACGTCGTGGAAGCGCACCTTGCCGGGAAGCTGCGACACCGTGACGGGAAAGTACGGCGCCCGCATGAACGAGTCGAACGCCTCGGCGACCGGCCGACCATCTTCCTGCGCCGGCGCGTAGATGTCGAAGGACGCACCAGGGCGCAGGATGGGCACGAAGAAGGGCAGCCCTTGGATGTGGTCCCAATGGAGGTGCGACACCAGAGCGGCACCATGAAACGAGCCGTCCTGCGGCTGCGTCTCGCCGAAGAACCGGAGCCCGGTCCCCAGGTCGAGCAGAAGAGGGGGCTGCCCGGCTACTTCAAGCGCGACGCATGCTGTGTTGCCCCCGTACCGCCGAGTCTGTTCACAGGCCGTGGGCGTCGACCCGCGGACCCCATAGAAGGTCACTTCAAGCACACCGGCCCCCTTGTGGCTCGCCACGATACGGAGCCGGCTTGTGCCTGTCCACCGCGCTCCGACGCGGGGTGACGGATTTCTCACCAGGGCGTACGGTTCCCGTTGTGGGGATCTCGGAAACCCAAGTCGCCGCCAACGGGGTGACCTTCACGTGCCTCGAAGCGGGAAGCGGGCCGCTCGCCCTGTGCCTGCACGGCTTCCCGGACTCGGCGCACACATGGCGTCACCTGCTGCCACGGCTGGCCGACGCCGGCTACCGGGCCGTCGCTCCCTTCCAGCGGGGCTACGCACCCACCTCGGTGCCGGCCGACGGGCGCTTCCAGAGCGGGGTCCTCGGCCAGGACGCCCTCAGCCTGCACGCCGCGCTGGGCGGCGACGGCGACGCCGTCGTGATCGGTCACGACTGGGGCGCCCTGGGTGTCTACGGCGCCGTGGGGTTCGACCCGACCCGCTGGCGCCGCTGCGTTGCCATGGCCGTGCCGCCGGGCGGCGCCGTGGCCCGCGCCTTCCTCACCTACAGCCAGTTGCGGCGCTCGTGGTACACGTTCTTCTTCCAGCACCCCCTGGCCGACATGGTCGTCGGCGCCGACGACCTTGCCTTCGTCGACCGGCTGTGGGCCGATTGGTCGCCCGGCTACGACGCCACCGAGGACTTGTCTCTCGTCAAGCCGTCGTTGCGCGATCCGGTCAACCTCCAGGCCGCCCTCGGCTACTACCGCGCCACCATCTGGGGGAAGGACCGCGACCCCAACCTCGACGCGATCGAAGCGGCCGCCGGCGGCACCCTCGCCGTCCCGACGCTCTATCTGCACGGCACCACCGACGGCGCCATCGGCGTCGAAGTGGCCGACGGTGCCGCCGACGTCCTCCCCGACGGGTCCCGGGTAGAGATCGTCGAGGGTGTCGGCCACTTCCTCCACCTCGAGAAGCCCGACGCCGTCAACGACGCCATCGTCGAGTTCCTCGCATGAACGCCAAACCGGCTCTGCCCGACGGGCTCGTCGCCGTCGTGAAGGAGGAGTGCGAGACGTGCCGCATGACGGCGCCGCTGTGGCTCGACCTGGCCGCCGCCGGCGTCCCCGTCACGGTCTACACACAGGACGATCCGGCCTTCCCGCCCGGCGTCGACGCCGTCCAGGACGCCGACTTGTCGGTGTCATGGCATCACGACATCGAGACGGTGCCCACGCTGATGCGGGTCGAGGACGGCGTGGAAAAGGAGCGCATCGTCGGTTGGGACCGCGACCAGTGGGTGGCCCTGACCGGCGTGGAGGGCCTCGGCGCCGATCTGCCCGCCTTCCGCCCCGGCTGCGGATCGCTGTCCGTCGACCCGAACCTCACCGACGAGCTGCGGCTGCGGTTCACCGGCTCGGTGCTGCGCAGCCGGCGCATCGAGATCGCCGAGCTCGAGGACGAGATGGAAGCCCTGTTCGATCGGGGCTGGACCGACGGGCTGCCGGTGGTGCCGCCCACCGAAGCTCGGGTACTGCGCATGCTGGAGGGCACGAGCCGTGCGCCCGATGAAGTGGTCGCGGTCGTCCCGCCCGACCTGGTACCCGCCACCGTCGAGAAGGTTGCGATCAACGCCGTGATGGCGGGCTGCCAGCCGGAGTACCTGCCGGTCGTGCTCACCGCCGTCGAGGCCGTCTGCACCGACGAGTTCAACATGCACGGCGTCCTGGCCACGACGATGCCGGTCGGTCCGGTCATCATCGTGAACGGACCGATCCGGCGGGCCATCGGCATGAACTCGGGTGTGAACGTGCTCGGCCAGGGCAACCGGGCCAACCTCGCCATCGGCCGGGCCCTGCAGCTCGTCGTGCGGAACGTGGGAGGCGGCCGCCCGGGCGGGGTCGACCGGGCCACGCATGGCAACCCGGGCAAGGTCTCGTTCTGCTTCGCCGAGGATGAGGAAGGCTCACCGTGGGAGCCGCTGGCCGAGTGGCGGGGCGCGCCGCCGGGCGCCGACGCCATCACGATCTTCCCCGGCGAGGGGCCGCGGTGCGTGGTCGATCAGGCCGCCCGGACGCCCGAGGAGCTGGCGGCCACCTTGGCCGCCTGCCTGCGAACCGTGCACAACCCGAAGCTGCCCCTCGGCTTCGACGCCATCCTGGTCGTGGCCCCCGACCACTCGCGAGTGTTCGCCGAAGCGGGCTGGAGCCGCGACCGGCTCCTGGCCGAGCTGGATGCCCGTCTCCAACTGCCCGGCGCCGAGATCGTGCGGGGTGCCGGCGGGATCGCCGAGGGCGTCCCTGACGTATTCCGCGACGCCACCCTGCCCAAGTTCCGCCCCGGTGGCCTGCTCGTCGTGCACGCCGGAGGGGGCGCGGGGCTGTTCTCTGCCATCATCGGGGGATGGGCGAACGGGGCGACGGGGAGCCAGCCGATCACCCGGGAGATTCGGAGGTGACGTCATGAGCCGTGTCGTTCTGGACCCGACGGGCGAGCGCACCGTCGAGTCCCGCGAGCTGCTGCCTCGTCCCGCCACACTCGCCGGAAGAACGGTGGGGCTCCTCGACATCTCGAAGCCGCGCGGCGACGTCTTCCTCGATCGCCTCGAGGCGCGCCTCACCGAGCTCGGCGTGCGCGTGGAGCGTTACCGCAAGCCGACGTTCACCAAGCCGGCACCAGTCGACCTCCGCCACGAGATCGCCACCAAGTGCGATCTCGTCATCGAGGCGTTGGCCGATTGAGGCAGTTGCACGTCGTGCAGTGTGCACGACATCGTCGATCTCGAACGGAGGGGCCGGCCGGCGATGTTCGTCGCCTCGGCTGAATTCGTTCAGGCCGCCGCGGCCCAGTCGGCGTCGCTCGGCTTCCCCACGGTGGCGCGCGTGTTCGTGCCTCACCCCATCCAGGACCGCACCGACGACGAGATGCGGGCCTACGCCGATGCCGCCTTCGAGGAGATCCTGGCCACTCTCGTGACGTGATGCGGACACTGGCGGGCGGGATGGCGTGCGCCCTGGTGGCGCTGGCGTGCGGCTGGTCGACGGCGTCCCCGCCCGCATCGGCCGCCGGTCAACGGGTCTTCCTGCTGGGCGACTCGGTGATGGCTGGACTCCGGTTCTCCGGCGCCGCCCAGTCGGCATTGGCCGGCTCCTTCGACGTCACGCTCGACGCCAAGGTGTGCCGGGCCCTGCGCGAGCCGAGCTGCTCGACGCAGTACGACGGCCGCCCGCCGGCGGCGTTGACGGTGCTGCGCGCCAACGCCGGGAGCATCGGCGACGCCCTCGTGATGATGGCCGGGTACAACGACGGCTCCATCGGGCCCGGAGTCGACGCCATCCTGACCGAGGCCGCCGCCCAGGGCATCCCGCATGTCCTGTGGCTCACGTATCGCAACACCAACGGCCGCTACTCGGCGTCGAACGCGACGCTGTGGGCCAAGACGGCCGACTACCCGACGCTGACGGTGGCCGACTGGAACGCCTTCTCGTCCGGTCACGGCGACTGGTTCGGAGGCGACGGCCTTCACCTCACCGGCAACGGGGCGATGGCCCTGGCGCAGTTCCTCATCGCCAACCTCGAGACCGTGTTCGCCGGCCGAGGCGCATCGGCACCGTCGTCGCGCTGCGCCGGGCCGACGGCCGGCACGCCGGTCGCCCCGCTGGTGGCAGGGCCGACGGTTGTGGGCGAGGCCAGCGGCTTCACGCCAGTCGGACCGGTGCGCATCGCCGACACCCGCAGCGGCCCGCCCCTGGGCGCGGGCAGTGCTCTCGACGTCGACCTGTCGGGGACCGTGCCCCCTGGGGCCACAGGAGTGCTCGTCACCGTCACGGCGACGGCTCCGTGCGCCGACGGCTATCTCACCGTCTACGCCTGCGGGGCGTCGATCCCCCTGGCGTCGAATGTGAACTACCGGCGCGGCCACGACCGGGCCAACAGCGCCGCCGTGCTGCTGGGCGCCGATCGCCATCTGTGCGTGTACTCGTACGCCCCGACCGATGTAGTGCTCGACCTGTCCGGCTGGTGGGTCCCGAACCAAGGGTGGCGCTACCAGCCGGCCACGCCGGCACGTCTCGTCGATACACGCGACGCTGCCGGGGCGCGCTCGCCGGTCGTCGGAAAGCGGCTCGCCGGCTCCACGTTTTCGGTGACGGTGGCGGCGTGGCCGTCGTCGCCGCTCGCCCCCACCGCCGTGCTGGTCAACGTGACGGCCACCGACGCCGACACGGCCGGCTTCGTCACCGTCTCGCCGTGCGGATCCTCCACGCCCGAGGTCTCGAGCCTCAACGTGGGACCGGGCGAGGTGGCGGCGAACACGGCAACCGTCGCCGTGGGCGGTGACGGCACCGTGTGCGTCTACACCTCGGCCGCCATGCACGTCGTCGTCGACCTCGAGGGCTGGTTCGGATCAACGGGCTCGTTGATGGCGCCGCAGACACCGCAGCGCATCGTCGACACGCGCACGGGATTGGGTGGCGGGCGGCTCGGCGCCGGCGAGGGGCGGACCGTCGCCACCGGCGCCACCGGCGCGTGGGTCAACGCCACGGCCGTCGACCCGTCCGCCGACGGCTTCCTCACCGTGCACCGATGCGGTCCGTTGCCGCTCGTGTCGAACGCCAACTACCGCGCCGGCGCCGTGGTCCCGGCCCTGGCTGCCGTCGGCGGAGGTGGCGGCCGCTTCTGCGTGACGTCCCTGGCGGCGGCCGACCTGGTCGTCGACCGGCTCGGCAACCTGGTTCCCTGAACTTGGACGCCTGGGTGCCCTTTGGGTCACCCTCGCACCCAACTTCCCGTCCTAGCCTCGGGCGAGTGCGCGCTCGAGCGACTGTGACCGCTCTGTGCCTCCTGGCGACGGGCGTCGCCGTACTGCCGATCTCGGCGGCGACGGCGGCGCCCGGCCCAGGCGTCTTTCTCTTGGGTGACTCGGTCCTCGAGGCGGCACGTGACACGCTCGAGCAGACCGTCGTGCCGTCGTACCCTGGTGCCGTCGTCGACGCCGCCGTGTGCCGCGGCCTGGCCACGAGCTGCCCGTACAACGGGTCGACACCGACGACGGGTCTGCAGGAGATCGCCGCCAACGCCGGCCGCATCGGCGACGTGATCGTGATCGAGCTCGGCTACAACGACACGCCCAGCGCCGCCAACATCGACGCGGCCTTGAAGGCGCTCACGACGCAGGACGTCCCGCTGGTGCTCTGGGTCGGCCTCAGCACGCTCAACCGGCCCGAGTTCACGACGGAGAACGACCGGTTGAGGGCGGCCACGGCACGGTGGCCCACCATGCGGTTCCTCGACTGGGACGCCGTCAGCCACAGCCATCCGGACTGGTTCGTCGCCAACGACGGCGTGGGCGTCCACCTCACGGCGCCGGGCGAAGCGGCCTTCGTCGGATGGCTGAAGGCGACCCTGGACGCCGTTCCCGGCATCGGCATCCCGCCGCCGGCGGCCCAGCACTGCGCGGCGTCGGTGGCGATCGGCACCCCGACGCCGGCGCCCGCCGTCCTCGGCGGCACCGCAACGGACTCGGCGGCCGGGTTCACGGGCACTGATCCCCGCCGGCTGCTCGACTCGCGCGCTGGCCGGCCCGTCGGTGCGGGCCGCGCCATCGAGCTGCAGATCACGGGGCGGTCGGGCGTGCCGGTCACCGCGAGCGCCGCAGTCCTCAACGTCACCGCCGTCGATCCCTGCGCGGCCGGTTTCCTCACCGTCTACCCATGTGGCTCGGCGGCGCCCCCGCTGGCGTCCAACGTCGACTACGCCGCCGTCGACACCAGGCCCGGCCTCGTCGTGGCCCGGCTGGGATCCGGCGGACGGACCTGCATCTATTCGATGGTGCAGACCGATGTCGTGGTCGACCTCATGGGCTTCTACGACACCGCCGGCGGCGCCCGGCCCATCGCTCAGTCGCCGGTCCGTCTAATCGACACCCGCCCGACGGGCCGGGTGAGCGGCGGCACCGCCGTCGGAATCGCCGCCGCGCCGACTGGGACGGCGGCGGTCATCCTCGACGTCACCGCCGTCGACGCCCGCGCGCCCGGCTACCTCACCGTGTGGCCGGCCGCCGGTGACGGGTCGTGCGATCCCGCCGCCCGGCCGTCCACATCCAACATCAACGTCGTGGGTTCGGACCCGGTGGCCAACACCGTGATGATCCGCACCGGTGGCCAGGGCCGGGTGTGCGTGTTCGCCTTCACCGACACGAACGTCGTCGTCGATCTCGACGGCTGGTACACGGCGTCCGGTACCGCCGCCGTCCACGCCCGGATTCCCGAGCGGCTGCTCGACACGCGCAACGGGACGGGCGGTCCGGCCGGTGCGCTGCCGGCGGGCGGCGTGGTGCCCGTCACGATCGGTGCCGCCACCGCGGCGATGCTCACCGTCACGGCCGTGCTCCCGGAGGAGCGCGGCTATCTCACGGTATGGCCGGCGGCCGCCGACGGCTCGTGCCTGGCGGCCGCCCGGCCGCTGGCGTCGAACCTCAACTTCACGCCCGGCCAGGTGATCGCCAACCTCGCCGTCACGGGTGTCGGCGGAGAAGGCCGGGTGTGCATCTACTCCTTCGCTGCCACCCATCTGGTGGCCGACCTGGCCGCCACCATCAGCTGAGACGCACGTCGTCGCCGGCCACGACGGCGAGGCCGTCGGTCACCAGCCCATCGAGAACCCGGGCCGCCCGCTCGAGGTCGTCGGGCCAGCCCATCACGCCGGCGGTGTCGTCCACGGCCACCGGTCCGCGCCGCAGCGCGGCGACGAGCCGGCCCCGCCCGGCCCGGTCGGAGCCGGCGAACGGCGATTGGACCCCGCTGACGTGCGCCGAGCCGACGGCCGGGTCGGGAGCGGGATGGCCGGCCGTGTGCCATGCGCACCACGGCGCCAACGGGCAGTCGGCGCAGCCCGGCTGGCGCGGCCGGCAGCGGCGGGCGCCGACGTCCATCAGCGCCTGGTTCCACAGCCACGCCTGCCCGGACGGCAGGAGGTCGTCGGCGGCGGCCTGCGCCTGCCTGGCCGTCAGGGACCGCCCCTGGCGGCGAGCCAGAACGCGCGCCACGTTCGTGTCGACCACGGCGACGTCGGTCTCGAAGGCGTACGCCAGCACGGCGCGGGCGGTGTAGGGCCCGACACCCGGCAGGGCCATCAGTCCGGCGAGCGTGGCCGGGAAGGCGCCGGCGGCCACGACGGCTTCGGCGGCCCGATGGAGATGGATGGCGCGCCGGTTGTAGCCGAGGCCGTCCCACATCCGCACCACGTCGGCCCGCCCGGCCGCCGCGCACGCCGCCGGCGTCGGGTAGGCGGCGAGGAACTCGTGATAGCGCTGGAGCACGCGCGCTACCTGGGTCTGCTGCAGCATGAGCTCGGACACCAGCACGGCCCACGGGTCGCGGGTGCGTCGCCAGGGCAGGTCGCGCAGCTGGGCGGCGCCCCAGTCGAGGACCGCTACCTGGAGCGAAGGTGGCAGGTCCACACCTCGGTGGTGTACGGCAGATCGAACTCGGCGGGGAAATCGGCCACGACGTCGAGGGCCTTGGCGATCACGGCCTGGCGCTCCGCGGCGGGCATGGCGGCGATGTAGCTGATCGATGCCACCCGGTCGGCGAACCCGGTGCGATCGAGACGCTGCGCGTACGGGAACGTGGCGTGGGCCATCGGCGTGAACCGGTTGCTGCTGCCGGCGACGACGGCAGCCCAGTCCTGGGCCCGGTAGTGGCCCTTCTGGAAGTTGTGCCAGTCGATGACCCGGGTGAACTCCGCGACCCAGGGCACGGACTCGTCGCGCGCGTTCCAGACGAGCGCCACCCCGCCGCCGGGCCGGAGGACGCGGGCGATCTCGGCCAGGGCGGCGGCCGGGTCGAACCAATGGAAGGCCTGGGCGACGGTGACGGCGTCGACCGAGGCGTCGTCCAACGGGATGGCCTCGCTCGTACCTTCGAGCGCCTCGACGCCGGTCAGGGTGGCCACCTTCGCTCGCATCTCGGCCACCGGTTCGATCGCCACGATCGTGGCCCCGGTCGGTACGAGGAGCTCGGTGAACTTGCCCGTCCCGGCACCCAGGTCGGCGACCCGGAGCCCGGGGGCGATGCCGAGCTCGGCGACGACGTGATCGACGGCGGCGGCCGGGTACGACGGGCGCCCGCGGTCGTAGGCGTCGGCGCCCGCACTGAAGCCCTGGGCGGCGTCCGGATGGATCGTCATCCTTCGGCCCACACAGTGTCGCTGTCGTACGGCCGCTGCCGCACCGGCGCGGCGTCGCGCTTCCAGACCATCACCCGGCGCCGGAAGTAACAGACCTCCTTGCCGTCCTGGTTGAAGGCCTTGGTCTCCACGATGACGACTCCGCGATCCGGTTTCGAGGACGATTCCCGCACGTCGAGCACCCGCGTCTCGCCGTAGATGGTGTCGCCGTGGAAGGTGGGGTGCTTGTGCTGCAGGGTCTCGACCTCGAGGTTGGCGATGGCCGAGCCGCTGACGTCGGGCACGCTCATGCCCAGCACCAGCGAGTACACGAGGTTGCCCACGACGACGTTGCGGCCCTGCACCGTCTCGTGCTCGGCGTACCACGCGTTGGTGTGCAACGGGTGGTGGTTCATCGTGATCATGCAGAACAGGTGGTCGTCGTACTCGGTGATGGTCTTGCCCGGCCAGTGCTTGTACACGTCGCCCACCAGGAAGTCCTCGAGGTAGCGCCCGAACGGGCGCTCGTAGGTCGTCACGCCGCTGACGGTACCGCCGCCCGCCCGCCCCCACGCTGTTCTCGCCCGTGGGGACTACCTCGGCGGTAATCCCCACTCGTCAGAACCCCTCAGCCCGTGACCCGGCCGGGTGCGTCCTCGCTGTCGGCGGGCGGCGGGCGGTGGCCGTAGCGCTCGGCCCAGTCGAGCTGGCTCTCGGCGTGGGCCGCCGCCTCGGCGGCCACCTGGCGCAGCTTTTCGAGGCGGCGGGCCCGTTCGATCGACCACGGCCCGAAGCGCAGCGTGAAGTAGCAGATGCCGCCGACGGGCAGCGTCATCCAGTACTGGAAGAAGCGGTACGAGGCCACGCCCAGCGCCGCGCTCGTGCGATCGGCACCGAAGCCGACCAATGTCGGGATGAGCACACCTTCGACGATGCCGAGGCCGCCGGGCGTGATCGGCAGGGCGGCCAGCACATTGGCGAGGCCGAACGCCACCAGCAGGCCGATGGGGCCGACTTCGCCGCCGAAGGCCCGGAGGAACACCCAGAGCGAGGCGGCGTCCAGCAGCCAGTTGAGGGTGGCCCACAGGAGGACCCGGCGCAGCAGCTGCGGCTCGGAGAGCAGCTCCTTCAGCCTCGTCGCCAGCCGCTTCACCACGGCACCGGTGCGCTCCTCGTCCAGCCAGCGCACCCGGCGGGCCACGGCCCGCAGCGCCCGCTCCGCCACGTCCTCGCCCTTCACGAGGCCGATCACGATGGCGGCGAAGAACCCCATGATGAAGACCCCCACGATCGCCGCCGTGACGTACAGCGGGTTGAAGCCGGCGGCCGGGATCGACACCAGGAGGGCGATCCAGAGGATCACGTTGAGCACGACGGCCGAGCCGAGTCCGGACGTGGCCAGGGCGAAGCCGGCGTCAGGCCCGCGCACGCCGGCGACGGTGAGCAGCCGGTAGCCGAGCGCCGATCCGGCGGCGCTGCCACCCGGAACGGTGTTGGCGACGGCCTTGGTGGCGAGCTGGATGCGTAGGAGCCGGTTGAACGGGACGCACCCTTGGGGGAGGCACGCCCGCGTCATCAGGCTGTAGGCGACGAGGGCGCTCGCTTCGAAGGCGACGCCGACGGCGAGCAGCACGGGGTTGACCGTGGTGATCTCGTCTCCCGCGGCGCGCAGACCACCGATCTGCGGCAGCACGAGGTAGTAGACGACGAAGATGAAGATGAGGATCTTGACGGTGCGCCGCAGGCCCTTCAGGACGACGGAGGTCTCCCGGTCCTCGGTCTCGTTGACCGGCTCCCGATCGGCGGTCGCGGGCACCTCCGACATCGCCTACTTGCTACCCCAGATGGCGGCGCGGGAGGCGACCATCACTCGCTCCCGGCTTTTCGCGTCGCCCGGGGCGCGTTTCGCGCCCGAATCGTCGTCAGAACCGGAATCATGTCTCGTCCCGGTCGATCCACTTGTGGAGGGGTGGCGGGGGCGGCGACTCGAGGAGGGCCAGGGCCTCGCCCACGGAACCGGCGAGGTGGGCCAGCTCCCGGTGGTGGGGGCGTAGGAACCCGGCCGCTACCGCGCCGTCGAGCAGCGCACCGAACGGGGTCCAGAAGCCGTCGACGTCGAGCAGGACGACCGGCTTGGCGTGCAGTCCGAGCTGGCCCCAGGTGAGTACCTCGCAGAGCTCGTCGAACGTGCCGAGCCCGCCCGGGAGGGCGATGAAGCCGTCGGCCAGTTCGGCCATCAGGGCCTTGCGCTCGTGCATCGAGCCCGTGACGCGCAGCTCACTGAGGCCGGTGTGGGCGATCTCCTTGGCCACCAGGGCGTCGGGCATCACGCCCGTCACGATCCCGCCCGCCGCCAGAGCGGCGTCGGCGACGACACCCATCAGGCCGACCTGGCCGCCGCCGTAGACCAGGCCGATGCCCTTGGCCGCCAACGTGGTGCCGAGGTCGGCGGCGGTGGCGGCGAAGGAAGGCCGCGCCCCGCGGTTCGACCCGCAGAAGACACACACCCTCATTGCATCGAGTGTGGCACGAGAGCCGGGAAGTTGGACGGGAGGGCGCCCCATGGGGCACTGAGGGATCCAACTTCGCCGGCTATTAGCCTCCCGCCATGCCCGTGGCTCCCGACCTGACCGCTGCCGCCGTCGTCGTGGACACGGCCGGAGCCGTCGTCCACAACGGCGTCCGGCAGCTGACGGCAATGGGCGGCCCCGACGCCGGCCAGGTGCTGGCCTACGACCTGGCGCACGCTGCCGCGGGGGTCGAGACGGCCCGCTCGATGCTCGACTACGGCGCCAAGGGCGATATCGAAGCCGCCTTCGCCTGCGCTTTCGCCGCCGACGTCGCCCACGACCTCATCACCCGTGTCGCCGGTCGCGAGCGACTATGGGGAGTCGATCCGGCCCCGCTGCGCGCCGTCGACGGCTTCCTCGCCGCCTACCGCGACCCCGAGTTCCTGGCCGGGCTGGCCGCGGTGAGCAGCCCCCGTCACCTCGATGACGACTTCGAGCTCGTGCAGGACACCTTCCGCCGCTTCGCCGAGGAGAAGATCGCTCCCGCCGCCGAGCACGTGCACCGCAGCAACGGCGACGTGCCCGAGGACATCATCGCCGGGTTGGGTGAGATGGGCGCCTTCGGCTTGTCGGTTCCCGAGCAGTACGGCGGTTGGGCCGGTGGAGGCGACCAGGACTACCTCGGCATGGTGGTGGCCACCGAGGAGCTGTCGCGGGGCTCGCTCGGCATCGGCGGCTCGCTCATCACGCGCCCCGAGATCCTCACCCGCGCCCTCGTCAAGGGGGGCACGGAGGAGCAGAAGCGCTACTGGCTGCCGAAGCTGGCCACCGGCGAGGTCATGGCCGCCGTTGCCGTCACCGAACCGGATTTCGGCTCGGACGTGGCCGGCATCAAGGTGACCGCCGCACCGGCAAAGGACGCTCAGGGTGAGGACGGGTACGCCGTCAACGGCGTCAAGACCTGGTGCACGTTCGCGGCGCGCGCCGACGTGCTGATGCTGCTGGCGCGCACCGACCCTGACCGGGCCAAGGCCCACCGCGGCCTGTCGATCTTCGTCGTGCCGAAGGAGCGCGCCGACGGCCACGGGTTCGTGCTCGACCAGCCGGGCGGGGGCCGCATGGAGGGCCGGCCCATCGACACCATCGGTTACCGCGGCATGCATTCGTACGAACTGTCCTTCGACAACTGGTGGGTCCCGGCCGCCAACGTCGTCGGCGAGCAGGACGGTCTCGGGCGCGGCTTCTACCTCCAGATGGAGGGTTTCGAGAACGGCCGGCTGCAGACGGCAGCGCGCGCCCTCGGCGTGATGCAGGCCGCCTACGAAGCGGCGCAGGCCTATGCCGCCGACCGCCGCGTCTTCGGCCATCCCATCGGCAGCTACCAGCTCACCCAGGTGAAGCTGGCGCGGATGGCGGTCGTGATCCAAGCAGCGCGGCAGTTCGCCTACGCCGTGGCCCGAATGATGGCCAAGGGCCAGGGCGCCATGGAGGCGTCGATGGTGAAGGCGTACGTGTGCAAGTCCGCCGAGTGGGTCACGCGGGAGGCGATGCAGATCCACGGCGGCTACGGCTACGCCGAGGAATACGCGGTGAGCAGGCTCTTCGTCGACGCCCGGGTGCTCTCGATCTTCGAGGGCGCCGACGAGACCCTCTGCCTGAAGGTTATTGCCCGGCGGCTCGGCGATTCCGGGTCGTAGCGTGGCGCCCCCGTGGGGGTAGAAGTCCGCACCATCACGGCCGACGAGCACGAGACGTGGACCAACGCCGTGTTCCGCGGCTTCCTCATGCAGGTGGCCGAGGGCGCCTCCGCCTTCGCCCTTCCGCACCAGGACCTGTCCCGCGTGTGGGGCGCCTTCGACGGCGGCACCGTCGTGGGCACGCTGCGGTCGTTCGCATCGGAGCTCACCGTGCCCGGCGGGGCCGTCATCCCCAGCGCGGCGCTCACCAACGTGACGATGGCACCCACCCATCGACGCCAAGGGATCATGCGCCGCATGATCGAGCCGGACCTGGCGGCGGGGCGAGAGCGGGGCGAGCCGATCGGCATGCTGATCGCCGCCGAATACCCGATCTACTCACGGTTCGGGTACGGCCCCAGCACCGATCACGCCACCTACGAGATCGACGCCCGCACCGTGCAGTTCGTCGTCGACGGCCCCGGCACGGTGGAGCTGTCCGACAACGCCGCCCTCCGGCCCATCGCGCCGCCGCTCTACGAGCGCTTCCGGCGAGCGCAACCGGGCGCCATCGAGCGCGACGAGCGATGGTGGGACGTCACGCTCGAAGTCGTCGTGGCCCCGGGGACGAAGCCGTGGAAGGGCTACACGGCCGTGTACCGCAATCCGCGGGGCGAGCCCGAGGGCTACGTCCGCTACCACACCGACGGCGAGTGGGACGCCCGCCGCCCCAACGTGACGCTCACGGTCGACGAGCTCCTGGCGGTCACGACGGCCGCGTACGCCCGGCTGTGGCGCTATTGCTGCGAGATCGACTGGGTGGCCACCGTCGAGGCCGGCGACCGCCGGCCCGACGAGCTGCTGCCGTGGATCGTGGCCGACGCCCGCCACGTCGCGCAGAAGTGGCGGGCCGACTTCCAGTGGGCGCGTGTGCTCGACCCGGCCGTCGCCCTCGGGGCCCGGCGCTACCTGACGCCGGGGCGGGTGGTGATCGACGTCGTCGATCCGCTCGGGCTGGCGGCGGGCCGGTACGCCGTCGACGGCGGGCCCGACGGGTCCAGCGTCACACCGACCACCCAGACGGCCGGGCTCACGGTGCCGGTCGACGCCCTGAGCGCCACCTACCTCGGCGGCACCACGTTCCGCACGCTGGCCGACGCCGGTCGGGTCGACGTGCACCACGACGCCGCCCTGGCCACCGCCGACGCCATGTTCCGCAGCGACGTCACGCCGTGGTGCAACACCTGGTTCTGACACCAGTTCGGCGATTTGGTGCGCGATATCTCGCGATACCTGTCGTATAGGTCGCTTCAGCCCGTCAGAACCAGTCGAGCAGCTCGTCCAGCGACCGGATGTGGTGGTGGCCGTCGCCGTTGACGGGCGTGTACGGGTCGAGGAGGACCGGCACGAGGCCGGCGGCGCGGGCGCCTCCCACGTCGTAGCGGAGGCTGTCGCCGACGTAGGCGACCCGGTCGGCGGGGACACCCAGCTGGTCGAGGGCCGAGGCGAAGATCGCCGGGTCGGGCTTGGACACGCCCACGATGTGCGAGTCGACGACGCAGAGGACCGAGGCGCCGGCGCCGGCGCCCACCTGGCACAGGCC
>JBKOXV010000058.1:0-4046 GCA_046725105.1 bacterium
ACCGAGCAGTCCACATCCTCGATCGCGCCACAGCTGCGACACACGATGTGGTGGTGGTTGTCGCCGACCCGGGCCTCGAAACGCGCTGGGCTGCCGGCCGGCTCGATCCGCCGGGCCAGGCCGGCGCGGGACAGCGCCCCCAGCACGTCGTAGACGGCCTGCGTCGATACCGAGTCAAGGCGGACGCGCACCTGCCGGGCGATCTCGTCGACCTCGAGGTGGCCGCCCTGGGTGAGCACCTCCAGCACGGCGAGCCGCGGCCGGGTGACCCGCAGGCCGGCCGTGCGCAGCAACTCTTCACCGGTGGACATCGGTCAATGACAGCACGCGCTAGCCGGAACCCTCAACCTGACAACCGTTGGGCACGATTTCGGAAGATCGACCGGCGCACTGAACCGGACTGTTGATCGGCGCGTACGCGGATGCAGAGAATGTTTGCGGCGTCAGATACCACCGTGCTGGCGCCCCGATTCCGTGATCAAGGAGACGCCCGTGTTTGACCAGATAGGTGGCCTGCCGGTCCACGTCCTCGTGCTCCACGCCGCCGTGGTATTGATCCCGCTGCTCGCCCTCGGCGCCCTCGTCTACGCGGTCGTACCGCGGTGGCGATCACGGATCGGCTGGGCCGTTCTTCTGCTCGCGATCGTCGCGCCGGCTTGTGCATTCGTCACCCGGGAGTCCGGCCTGAAGTTCTACAACCGGGTCGTCGGCCGAGGCGTCAGCGCGAAGGGTCGTGAGCTTCTCGACCAGCACATGAGCCTCGGCACGCGGACCATGTGGTTCTCGATCGCGCTGGGCGCCGTCACGCTGGTCATGGTCGTCGCGACGCTGCGGCTCCCCCGGACGTCGCTACCGCGCATCGTGGACGTCGCACTGGCGGTGATCACGGTGGCGCTGGCCGCGATCTCCGGCTATTACGTGTTCCGGACAGGTGATTCGGGCGCGCACGTCGTTTGGGGCACGTACTGATCGATCGCGAGGCTTCCGGCCGTCATGTGGGGTGACGGCCGGGACTGCGTTCGGCTAGTAGATCGCACGCGCGCAGAGCAGGCACATGAGGATCACGGCGATTGCGGCCGCCACGAGCCCGATGCCGTACGTGACGGTCTTCGCGGACCCCTCTTCCTCGTCGAGCGCGTCCATGTCCTGCTCGGGCATCGACCGTGGCGGAGGCGGCTGCGGCACGAGCGGCGGGCGCCAGTACGCCGGCGGCGGATCTGCACGCGGTGGGCCTGCATACGTCGACCCCGGCCCGGGCGCCGGAGCAGCGGGCGGTGGGCGGAGTGCCTCGGGTTCCGAAGCCGGCCGCTGCCAGTACGCGTCGTCGTCCGGAACACCGGTGGAGGAACTCACGTTCACCGACGGTACAGCGGAGGCCAGACGACGATGCGGGCGGCGCGGGCATACCCTCGTACCCGTGGACATCCTGGACGAGCCAGAACGCGACTCCGACGGCGACCGCGAGGTCGACTTCGAGTCGGAGGAGGCCCCCGTGCTGCCCGACCCGACCCGCGACGACACGGAACGCGGCTGGGGGGAACGCGACGACTCGAACGACGACCGCCTTCTCGAGGACCGCCCGCCGCATTGGGGATAGCGTTCGCGTCCGTCGTCGAACGGCTGGCCGGCTGGGCGCCTGAACGAGTTCAACTTCCGGGGAAGATCGTGGCACCCTGGAGTGCGTGAACGGCGACGTCGGTCTGTTCGGGCCCCACTCCGTGACGTGGAAGCTGCACCGCGAGCCCGTCTTGCTGATCGGCGGCCTGCGTTCGCTCTACCTGCAGGCGCTCCACCCGCGAGCGGTCGCGGCGGTGGCGCAGAACTCCGGCTACCGGTCCGACCCGTGGGGCCGGTTGATGCGCACATCCGAGTACGTCGGCACGGTGGTCTACGGCAGCACCGAACAGGTCGAGGCGGCCGGGAGCCGGCTCCGGCGCATCCATGCGCGGATGTCCGCGACCGATCCGCGTACCGGCGAGACGTTCCGCATCGATGAGCCGGAGCTGCTGCGCTGGGTGCATGTCGCGGAGGTCGAGTCATTCCTCACTACGGCCCGCCGCGCCGGTCTCAAGCTCACCACAGATGAGATCGACGGGTACTACACAGAACAGCTGCTCGCGGCCGAGCTGGTCGGCCTGGATCCGTCGACGGTGCCGGCGACCGCGGCCGAGGTGGCAGTGTACTACGAGGCCATGCAGCCCGATCTCGGCCTGACCAAGGACAGCGCTGAGGCGGCCCTCTTCCTCACCGTGCCGCCGGTGCCGGACAGCTGGGGCGGCCGGCCGCTCCGGTTCGGGCTGACGCTGGGCCCGACCCGCTGGGCATACCTCGGTGTGGCCGGTACCGCGTTCGCGCTGCTACCGCCCTGGGCCCGAAAGATGTACGGCGGCCTGGGCTGGCCCACGACGGACGTCACCGCGGGCCTTTCGATACGCAGCATGCGACTGCTCCTCAACGCGATCATCGCGGCGGTCCCGAAGCGCTATAAGGTCGCCCCGATGCGCCAGGCCGCCCTCGAACGCGCCGGCCTGGCCTGACCCTGGCATCGTCCCACCGGTCCCATACCCGCCATGCCGGACGACTATTTGTTACGCATCCTTCCGGCCGGACCGACGGCGAACCTCACGCGATCAACCTCGACCGCGTGTTGAACATCGCTCTCAGCCGGCCAGATGCTCAATCGCGCTCCACGGTTCCCTGGCTGGCATCTCCGCCCCGGCCGGGCAGTGCCGCCGGAAGTCGCACCACCCACACCGAGTGCCGGGATTCGTCGGGAACTCGGCGTCCGGGTCGGCGCCCGCCGACACCGCCTTCTCCGCCGCCACGATGTCGCGGGCTGTGTCCTCGGCGCGCACCACCTGCCGGTTCAGTGACTCGTCGGTGTGCTCGTGCGTCGCGATCGTCTCGGTTGGCAAGTGGTGCAGCTCGACCCGATGGCATGGCCTCCGGAACACCCGCTGCGCCGCGTAGGCGTACAGCGCCAACGCCTGTGACCCGCGTGCGTCGTCGGTGTCGAGGCCGGACCGGCCGGTCTTGTAGTCGACGATCACGGCCTCCGGGCCGGACGGGCCGGGCCGGGAGTCAATGCGGTCGGCGCGGCCGTTGAACGCCAGAACCGCCGTCTTCGTGGCTACCACCCGTTCGACGCCCAGCGGCTCCTCGTACGGATCAAGCGTCGCAACGTAGCGGTCCAGCCATCCCAGGGCACGCCGGTAGGTCTCGCGCTCCTGATCCAGGTCACGGTAGCCCTCTCGTACCCATGTGGCCTTGAGAAGGGTGGGCAGAACGCCGGCGGTTCGGCGGCCTCCGGGCAGCGCATACCAGTTCTTCAGCGCGGTGTGCACGCTCGCACCGAGCGAATTGTGCGCCCACGGCGGGCCCTTGGGCGGCGCAGGGCGATCCACGTACGAATACCGGTACCGGCGCGGGCAGTCCTCATACGCACTCAGCTTGCTCGGAGTGCAGACGAAAAGGCGCTCGGGCATTCCGGCAAAGCGCAGCTGCGCGAAACCGACACGCGCGGCACCAACCGCCTCGGAACCAACCTGGGCGGAACCGCCGGGCTCGGCGGGCGAAGCTTGGGGCACGTCATAATCCTGCCAGCACCGTACGACAGAACGCGCCCGTAACCTCCGCGGTGGGCCTACTACCCGCCGCGGCGCTGGCGCCAAGGGGGCGGACGGCCGCCTACCCGGTCGCGTACAGGCGCACGAACGCCGCCACCGCGTCCGCGATGAGCTGTACCGCGATCGCGGCCAGCAGCAGGCCGGCGATGCGGGTCAGCACCTCGATCCCGCTGGGCCGCAGCAGCTTGACGATCACGCCCGAGAACCGTAGGACGAGCCATACCGTGAGCATCACCGCGACGATCCCCAGCCCGATGATCACATGGTCCATCACCCCGTCCGCGCGCCGCACGAACAGCATGGTCGCCACGATCGCACCGGGCCCGGCGAGCAGCGGCGTCCCCAGCGGCACCAGCGCGACGTTGCTGGTCCCGGCCAGCTCCTCGGGTTCGTCGGTCCTGCCGGTGAGCAGCTGTAACG
>JBKOXV010000136.1:0-5553 GCA_046725105.1 bacterium
TGGCACCACCGAACGCCGTGGGAGGTATCCGTGCACGAGGTGATGTTCCCAGTGGCCGATCCGCGCGTGCTGACGAAGGTCGTCAGAGCCGACCGCGTCGACTCGCTGCTCGACGCCGGTGAGAAGTTGCGGGCCGCGTTGGCCGGCGCCTCCGTCGTCTGCGTGAACTCGACGGCGACCGGCGGTGGGGTCGCCGAGATGCTCCAGGTCTTGCTGCCCTACGTACGGGGCGTCGGTATCGACGCCCGCTGGCTCGTGATCGAGGGTGACGAGCGCTTCTTCGCCATCACCAAACGCCTCCACAATCACCTCTATGGCACCGCCGGTGACGGTGGCGACCTGGGTGAGCACGAGCACGAGCACTACGAGGCGGTACTACGCGAGAACGCCGCCCACCTGGCGGCGATGGTCCGGCCCGGCGACCTCGTCCTGCTGCACGATCCCCAACCGGCCGGCCTCGCCGCCGCCATGCGGGACCGCGGCGCCCGCGTCGTGTGGCGGTGCCATGTCGGCACCGACTCGGGCAACGACCGTTCCGACATCGGCTGGGAGTTCCTGCGGCGGTACCTCGAGCCGCCCGTCGTCGACGCCTACGTGTTCACTCGTCGTGCCTTCGCGCCGCCATGGGTCCCTGACGGCCTGCTGCACGACATCCCGCCATCGATCGATCCCTTCTCACCGAAGAACCAGGACCTGTCGGCAGAGGAGACCGAGGCGATCCTCAGCTCCGTCGGCGTCCTGTCGGGCCCCGTCCGAGCGGCCGAATACCACCGCTCGGACGGCACGAGACGACGCATCGAGCGGGGCGTCGACCTCGTACGAACCGGCCCAGCCCCGGCGCCCGACGTCCCGCTCGTCGTCCAGGTATCGAGGTGGGACCGGTTGAAGGACATGACCGGCGTGCTCCGGGGATTCGCCGACTACGTCGTGCACGACCACGACTCGCAGCTGGTCCTGGCCGGACCCGTCGTGAGCGCCGTCGCCGACGACCCCGAAGGCGCCGACGTGCTGCAGGACTGCTGGGATGCATGGCGCCGGCTGCCGCACCACGCCCGGAGCCGCGTCGCGTTGGCCTGTATCCCGATGGCTGACCTGGAGGAGAACGCCGTCATCGTGAACGCCTTGCAGCGCCATGCCACGATCGTCGTGCAGAAGAGCCTGGCCGAAGGGTTCGGGCTCACCGTCAGCGAGGCCATGTACAAGGGCCGGCCGGTGATCGGCAGCGCGGTGGGCGGCATCAGCGACCAGATCGTCGACGGCGACTCGGGCGTCCTGCTGCCCGATCCGACCGACCTGGCCGCCTTCGCCGGAACCCTCGCCCAGCTCCTCAGCGCGCCGGAACGACTGGCGACGATGGGCGCCCGGGCCCACGAACGGGTGGTCGACCACTTCCTGCCGGACACCCAGCTGGCACGATGGAGCCTGCTGGTGTCCGCCGTCCTCGACTCGCCGCACCCCTAGAAAGCCCATAGAGCCTCAACTCTCTGGCGCGTACATCTCCTCCACCAAAGCGCGGTAGTGCTCGACAACGACATTCCGCTTCACCTTGAGCGTCGGCGTCAACTCGCCTCCAGCCAGCGTGAGGTCGTGTGGCAGGAGGCGCCACCGGCGGATGCCCTCGGCATGCGAGTGCCCGCCATTCGTCCGTTTCCATGCGAGTGCTCGCCATTCGTCCGTTCCACGGCTTGTTCCACCTTCGCCTGGAGGTCCGGATCGTCGGTGAGTGCATCCATGTCGAACGCCCGGTGCTCGCGCTCGGCCCACTCGGCGGCGGCTTGGGCGTCCAGCGTGAGCAGCGCCGTCAGGAACGGACGGCCGATCCTCGTCGAGAGCGAGTCGTAGGGCGCGGCGAGCCGTCCACGTCGGCTCTCGTCGCCGGTCGAACGGTCAGGATTCACCAGTTCCACTACGCCCTCGTGGTAGCGGCCGGGGGGCGTGCTCGCCGAGGCGGGCTCGCGCTGGCAGAAGCCGAGCAGGCCGCCGACGGCGTCTGGATCGCGGCAACCCTCGCCGGCGTCGGCGCGGCGCCCACGAGTGGGCCGAGGACAAGCGCCTCTACCCGGTCATCGCCCGCGCCCTGGGGGCGAGGAGCCGATGGCCTCGACGCGGCGCGAGCACGTCGAGCTCGCCCGCCAGATCCGCCGGCTCGGCCGGCTCCTGGACGGCATCGATGTCGAGCTCCCGAGGACGAGGACATTCTCGAACTGCGGCGACTGCTCTATGGGCCTGTATGCCGTGGTGCGCCTGCACTTCGCACAGGAGGACGAGCCTGACCGCATCGAGGTCGCCGAGGGCGAGACCCTCGTGGTCACGGACCGCGGCCGGCCCGTGGACTTCGCCACCATCGTGGCGGCCGTCGAGCATGGCCGGGCGACCTTCGCCAACATCAAGCGCTTTCTGCTGCGCATCGTGGGCGCCAAGGCGCTCGACGCTAGCGACGCAGGACGAGGGCACGAGTCTGCGCCGGACCGGGAACGAGGGACGAAGAAGGGCTGCACAGAGGACGTAGGTCCCTAGCCGCCCTCGACCCGAGTCGAGACACTGGAACCATGACGACCGACGTTCGCACCGGCATGACGATCCTCGAGCCGCATGAGTCCTGGGCGCTGTTGCGCTCGGCGGAGGTCGGGCGACTCGCCATCGCCGTCATGAGCGAGCCGGACATCTTCCCGGTGAACTATGTCGTCGATCACGGCACGGTGGTCTTCCGGACGGCTGAGGGCACCAAGCTCGCCGGCGCCGTTCTGGGCCGCCAAGTGGCGTTCGAGGTCGACGGGTACGAACCGGACGACGGTGAGGCCTGGAGTGTGGTCCTCAAGGGTCGAGCCGTCGAGCTCGAGCGGATGCAGGAGGTGTTCGACGCCTGCGACCTGCCCCTGTTCCCATGGCTCGCCTCGCCCAAACCCCGGTTCGTCCGCATCGAGCCCGACTCGGTGACGGGCCGGCGCTTCCACGTCGTCGACCACACTTCCGCCGGGGTGCCGGTGACGGGGGCGCGTCGGAGCGCGCCGGAATGACACGGCGCATCGTCGTCGGCGTCGATGGCTCGTCCAACAGCCGGCTGGCGCTGCGCCGCGCCGCAGAGGAGGCCACCGCGCACGGGACATCACTGGAGGTCGTGCCGGCCTGGAACCTGCTCGACGAAGTAGCCGCCAGCCACTTCGATCCGCACTACGGCCAGGACACCGCTCGCGCCGACCTTCAGCAGATCCTGAAAGAGGAGCTCGACGGCGATCCATTCGTTCTTGGCGACAACCCCCATCGTGAACGACCCTCCCGCTCGGGCCATCCTCGCCGCGGCCGAAGGGGCCTGGCTCGTGGTGTTGGGCAGCCGCGGCCTCGGCGGGTTGAAGGGGCTGCGGCGCGCTGATTTCGCTATTCGCGACCGGAAGAGCAAGCCTGCAACAGCGATACCGAGGTGGCCATGCGACTCGAAGACAGAACGGCCCTCATCACCGGGGCCGCCAGCGGCATCGGGAAGGGGATCGCCGTGCGCTTCGCCGGTGCAGGCGCCCGGGTGGCGATCGCCGACCTCACGAAGGAGGCTGCCGATGCGACGGCAGAAGAGATCCGCGCCGAGAAGGGGATCGCGATGGGCGTGGCGATGGACGTCGCCGACGAGCCGGCCGTCAACGACGGCGTGGCGGCGGTCGTCGCCGAGTTCGGCGGCGTGGACATCCTGGTCAGCAACGCTGGAATACAGATCGTCCATCCGCTCGAAGAGTTTCCCTTCGCCGAGTGGAAGAAGGTGCTGGCGGTCCACCTCGACGGCGCGTTCCTCACGACGAAGGCCTGCCTGCCGCACATGTACCGATCCGGCCGGGGTGGCACCGTCATCTACATGGGCTCGGTCTATTCGAAGGAAGCGCCACTTCTGAAGGCGCCATATGTGACGGCGAAGCACGGGCTAGTCGGGCTGTGCCAGGTCGTCGCCAAGGAAGGGGCCACGCACGGAGTCCGCGCCAACGTGATCTGCCCCGGCTTCGTGCGCACACCACTCGTGGACAAGCAGATCCCCGAGCAGGCACACAACCTGGGCATCTCCGAGCAGGAGGTCGTCAAGAACGTGATGCTCGCGGGGACCGTCGACGGCGAGTTCACGACCGTGGAGGAGGTGGCCGAAGCGACATTGTTCCTCGCCGCCTTCCCCTCCAATGCGATCACTGGCCAGTCGCTCATGGTCAGCCACGGCTGGTACATGCAGTAGGCGGACATTGCGGGCGGGGCTGTACGTCCGCGGGCCGAGCGCCAGTTGGGGCGCGACGCGCTTGTCACGGCGGCGAAGGCGAGGTCCACGAGGACACCGTGGATCAGGCGAGAGTGAGCACGCCGGTCGCGGTGGCGGCGACGACGGCGAGTCCGGCGACCATCTGGCACAGGCCGAGGTCTTTGGGGGGAGGCACGGGCCGTCGCACCCAGGTCCATTGTGCTGCCACGAGAAGAGCCACGGCGGCGGCCCCGATCACGACATCGAGGTCGACGAGGGCGGCGACGATGGCGATCACGACGGCGGCCGCCTGGAAGGTGTCGCTCGTGGTTGTCGACGTGTCTGGGTGGCGGAGCCGGGCGATCTGCGTCCGCACGAACGGGATCGAAGCAACCGCCCGCGCCGCCAGGATCAGCCACCCGGCGATGGCGAGCGGCGTCCGTTCGCCGCCCGCCACGACGATGGCGGCCGCGACGGCGGTGATCCCGACCGCACCCGACAACTCCGGAACCAGCCGGCGGCTGCGGCTGCGGATGTCGAACCACAGTTCGACGGCGAACATGGGAGCGGCCACCGCCAGGGGTATCAGCCAGGTCCACCCGGCGGCCACCACCGCGATCCCCGCCAACACCAGGACCAGGCCGACCTCGCCCACCGCGATCTGCCACGCCAGCCGCGTTCGCGGCAGTGTCCGGTGCCGCCGGTGGTCGACGAGCGCCACCTTCAGTGGCGTGCGGAGCAGGAACGCCAGCATGGCCGCCAGACCGATCGCCAGCCCGGCGGCCGAGAACGCGACGAGCAGCCCGAGCAGCACCGGCTCCAGCGTGAGCCCCCATCCACCGTGCTCGCTCGGGACGGCGACGGCGCGCCACGCCGGGCGAACTCGAACGGGGGCTGGCGCCCCGGCGTCGCCTGGCTTCACCGGTGCGCTCCCGTGGCCGCCGCGCTCCGTGATCTCGAGTCGCACGATACGAGACTGGTCGATCGGCTCCGACTTCCACCAGGGCCGAACGTCCTCCTGTCGGGTCGGCGCGCCGACAGGCGACATCTGGCTACGGTGAGCCAGGGGTTCATCCGGCACCGGTCCCGCCGTCGCTGGGTCGCCCATCAGCTGGTCTTCTGGGGATGCATCCTGGCCGGGCTCGTCACGTTCCCGTCGACCATGCCACAGGGAGGTAGCGGTGGTTGGAGGCACATGCGCGCCAACTGAACGGCGCCCCCTGCGACGACCCCGACCTGGATGACCTGCCGGCCTGGGTCAACGACGGCAGGCAACGACGTTCACGTGACCACGACAACGGCGTTCGAGGCCGGCCACGCCGGATACTGCTAGAGATACCCGGACG
>JBKOXV010000048.1:0-17791 GCA_046725105.1 bacterium
CGCTACATCGAGGAATTACGCTGAGCGTTGGCGTCGCTCGGTGAACCCAAGGGCCCGACATCCATCCTGCACAGGACGATCCAGCCCGGCCGTCTCGCCCTGGCCGCCGTCGAGGTCGTGACCCAGCCGCCGGTGTCGGCAGGAGCTGAGCAGGCCATCCCGGCAGAAGGCCGCCGCCCCGACGTCGGCGAGCTCGTCCACGTAGCGGCGACCAGGGGGTTGCGTCGGTACCAAGCCAGCGGTGAGGACGAGCTCCCGGGCCCTTCAGGAACGAGGCCGGGTCCGTCAGTTCGGTGATGTGGACCCAGCGCGCGTCCCGGTCCAGCCCGCCTCTCCGGCGACGACCTGCGGAGGCCGACCGCCACGACGGGATGTGCCAGCGCGTCGGCCACGGTGAGCGGGCCGCGCCGGGCCGGCGGGGTCCTGGTCGGTCACCGTGCCATCGTCGACAGGAACCGAGCGGGGTCGGCGAACCGCAGAGTGTCCTCCAGGTCGGGGTGGGTCGGATGGCCCAGCGCCCGCTGTGCGAGCAGCGATCCGACGCCGGAAGCGATCTTGAACCCGGCACCGGAGAAACCGGTGGCCAGGTACGTGCGGGGCCGGCCGGGGACGGTGCCGATCAGCGGCCGCCGGTCGGTGGTGTAGAGGTCCGGGTAGGCGTCGGACCGGACGATGCTCGGCACCAGGCCGGGCAGGAACTCGCGGACGGTCAGCTCGGTCTCGGCCGCCTCGGCGGCGGTAAGCTCGCGAGCCAGTTCCTCCGGATTCGACGCCGGCGTGCCCCTGCCGTCGAGGGTGGCCTTGACCGTGGCGCCGTCGAGGGACGGCGCTCCGTACATGCTCAGCCCGCGCTGGATCCGGATGAAGACCGGGAAGCGGTCGGGTGCGAAGCTTTCGGGGTCGAGCGCAAGGAACCAGGTGAGGAAGATCCGGCGGGGTTCGACGGCGCCGGCGACGGGGGCCGGCAGCAGGTGCCGCGACCACCCGCCCGCCGCCACCACGACACGCGCGAACGTCCAGCTCGACGAGCCCGAGACCACGCGCACGCCGTGCGCGTCCTCGTGCAGCGCGTCGACGGGCGTCGAGGTCAGAACCTGTGCTCCCTGGCTCTCGGCGGCCGCGACGGCCGAGAGCACCGCCCGGTCGGTCCGCAGGAAGCCCGCGCGCGGGTCGAGCACGGCCGCGTCGTCGTCGCTCACGCGGTGCTGGGGATACCGGGCGCGCAGCGCCGCGGCGTCCAACACCGTGTGCGGCGCGCCCGTCTCCCGGACGTTGCGCAGGATCGCGTCGACATAGTCGCCGCGGCGGTCGCCGATCGACAGGCCGCCGCACTGGGTGAGGATCTCCTGCCCCGAGTCGGACTCCAGCTCCCGCCACAGGCGCAGCGAGCTTTCGAGAAGGGACGTGAGGTCGTGCTGTTCCCGGAACGTCGTGCGGAATAGCCGGGAGTCGCCGCCGACGGCGCTGCGACCGTGCCCGGGGGTCCGCGCCTCGAACCCGACCACGCCGGCGGACAGCTTGGCCGCCTGCCACAGCGTCATGCTGCCCGCGCTGCCCAGGCCGATGACCGCCAGCTCGCCGTCGGTCACGTCAGCACCTTCTCCAGGAACGACTGGGTGCGCCGCTCCTTGGGCGCCGACAGGACCGCGCGCGCGTCGCCGCGTTCGATCACCAGGCCCTCGTCCATGAAGAGCAGGGTGTTGGCGACCTCGCGGGCGAAGCCGATCTCGTGGGTCACGACGACCATGGTCATCCCCTTGGTGGCCAGGTCCTTCATGACCCCGAGGACCTCACCCACCCGTTCCGGGTCGAGCGCGCTCGTCGGCTCGTCGAAGAGCATGATGCTCGGTTCCATGGCGAGCGCGCGACAGATCGCGACGCGCTGTTTCTGCCCACCGGACAGCATTGCCGGGTAGTGGCGTTCGAACCCGGCCAGGCCCACGCTCGCCAGCAGTCCGACGGCCTGCTCCTTGGCCACGGCCTTGGGGACGTTCTTCACGAGCACCGGCCCGGACATGACGTTCTCGACGGCCGTAATGTGCGGGAACAGGTTTAACCCCTGTAAGACCTTGCCTATGCGTTGGCGCTGGGGCGCCAGCGCCGCGGGCGGCAGTTCGATGTAGGACGAGGGCGTCTCCCGAAACCCCAGATCCTCACCGTTCACCCGCAGCACGCCGGAGTCCACGGTCTCCAGCCCGTTGATGCACCGCAGCAGGGTGGACTTGCCCGATCCGCTCGGGCCGACGATGCAGGTGATCTCGCCCGCCTCGACCGTGAGGTCGATGCCGGCCAGGACGAGGTGGGATCCGAACGACTTGCGGATCTGCCGGCCGACGATGGTGCCTTCTCCGCTCATGCCGGCACCTCCTGCTGCTGTGTGGCCGCCCGGCGAGCGCCGGCGGGCAGCCGGTCCGACCGCCCGTAGTGCTTCTCGATCATGGACTGGGGTATGCCGAGAACGAGCGTCATCGCCAGGTACCAGAGGCTGGCGACGATCAGGAGCGGGATGGTCTCGTAGGTGCGCGCGTAGATCAGCTGCACGCTCTGCAGCAGGTCCATGACACCTAGCACACTTACCAATGACGTGCCCTTCAACATGCTGATCAGCTGGTTTCCGGTGGGCGGGATGACCGCCGGCATGATCTGCGGCAGCAGCACCGCGCGCAGCTTCGTCGAGAAGCTCATGCCCAACGAGTCGGCCGCTTCGATCTGTCCCTTCTCGACGGCCGCGAAACCACCCCGGATGATCTCCGCCATGTAGGCGGCCTCGTTCAGGGTGAGCCCGATGATCGCGGCGGTCAGCGGGCTGATCAGGGCGTTCGTGTCGATGGCGTACGGGCCGAGCGACAGGTTCGGGTACAGCGCTGCGAAGTTGAACCAGAAGATGAGCTGAACGAGCACCGGGGTGCCGCGGAAGAAGGAGATGTAACCGAACGCGATGGCCGCGACGGGCCGGTTCTTGGAATCGCGCATGAGCGCGAGGACGAGCCCGATGGCACAACCCAGGATCATGCACACGGCCGTCAGGGTCAGCGTGATGCCGATGCCGCTGATGATGGACTCGTGCGTGAAGTACTTCGCGACCACGTCCCATTGGTAGTTCGGGTTCGTGAGCACGCTGTGCAGCAGCGTCCCGGCAATTACCAGAGCAACGAGCCAGGACAGGTAGTCCCGCATCCGGCGGGGCCGGATGCGTTTCTTATCCTCCGGACGGATCTCGATCATGGCCGGACTCCTAGTGCAGCTTCGCTTGGTTGATGCCGAGCCCTTCGAGCCCCCAGCGGCGCAGCGATTCCTGGTATTCAGGACTGGCCATGATCGACTGGATGGCGGCCTGAACGGCCGGGGTCAGCTCGCTGCCCTTGGGCAAGGCGACGGCTACCGTGGACTCGTTGACCTGGGGTGAGAGCACCTCGAACCGGTTCGGCTGCTGCCTGGCGGCCCAGCCGAGCGAGGGCGTGTCGTAGTAGATGGCCTTGACCCGGCCGGAGGCAAGCTGGGTCATCGCGTCCTGGAGGCTGGGCAGGATGATGGCTTCGATGGCCGGCTTTCCCTGGTCCTCGCACTGCGACCTGGACAGCTCAGGCAGGCGCTTGGTGGCCTGGATCGACCCCTTCGTCACGACGACCTGCCGGCCGCAGAGGTTGTTAACGGCGTACCCGTCCGGGTTGCCCTTGGCCACGCCGATGGACGATCCGGCCTTGAAGTAGTCGATCATGTCGACGACCGCGACCCGTTCCGGCGTCGCGGACATCGACGACGCCGTCATGTCGTAACGGTGTCCCTGCAGCGCGGGGATGATGTTGTCGAACCCGACGTCGACGATCTCGGCCCGCAGCCCGAGCTTCTTCGCGATGAGGCGCGCCATGTCGGGGTTGAAGCCGATCGGTGTCTTCCCGTCGTCGGCGAGGAATGTGGTCGGCGGGTACTTGAGCTCCATCGCGACCACGAGCGTTCCCTTGTCCTTGACCGACTGGGGGAGCAGCGCCCTGGCGTTCACGTCGACGGCGACGTTGGTCGAGATGTCGTCGGTTTGCCTCGACGCCGCGGCCTCCCGGGACGTCGCCGTGTTGGTGGTTCCGCTACCACACGCCGCGAGGCCGGTAGCGATGATCGCGGCCAGCGCCACGATCTGGAACTTTCTGATCGACTTCATTGTTTCTCCTGATCGCGTTCGGCGGATTCAGTGTGGTCGTCCCTCGAAATGCTGTTGACGATGTAGGATTTCGGTTCCGTCATCGCCTCGATCGCGTGCTTGATGCCTTCCCGGCCGATTCCGGAGCGGCCGAAACCGCCGAACGGCATCGCGTCGATGCGGAAGTCGCTCGTGTCGTTGACCAGGACCGCCCCGGCGACGAGCCGCCCGCTGATCCGCATCGCCGCGTCGAGGTCGCGGGTGAAAACCCCCGCGTGCAGCGCCTGCGTCGAATTCGCCCGGTCGATCGCCTCCTCGATGGTGTCGAAGGCGAAGAGGCAGACGACCGGTCCGAACACCTCGTCGACCGCGATCCGGGCCCGGTCCGGAACGTTGGCCAGCACGGTCGGGGTGTGGAAGCTGCCGTTCCTCGTGCCGCCGGCGAGCACCTGCGCCCCCTGGGCGACGGCGTCGGCCACCATCTCCTCGACCCGCCGGGCCTCGCCCTCGCTGATCATCGGACCGATCTGGGTGCGCCTGCTGTGTTTGCTGCCGACGACGAGGCGACGCGTCTTGGCCACCACGGCCGCCGACACCAGGTCGAACAGCTCCCGCGCGATGTAGACGCGCTGTACCGACAGGCAGTTCTGACCGGCGACACCGAATGCCCCTTCGACGATGGCGGCGGCCGCCGCCGTGGGGTCGGCGTCCGCGCACACGAGCGTCGGGTTGTTCCCGCCCAACTCCATGAGGAGCTTGCGCGGACCGGCCATCGCCGAGATCGTGGCCGCGGTGCGGGGACCTCCGGTGAACGAGATGACGTCCACCTGCGGGTGTGTGACCACGTGCCCGCCGGTGTCGGCCTCCCCGCATACCACGGCCAGCCGGTCGCGCGGGACGCCCGCCTCGATCAGCACCTCGGCGAAGGCGAGCGCCGTGAGCGGGGTGGCCTCGTGCGGCTTGAGGATCACGCCGTTGCCGGCCAGCAGCGCCGGACCGAGCTTGTGCGCGACGAGGTTCAGCGGGTCGTTGTACGGGGTGATGGCCGCGACGATGCCGACGGGCGCGCGGACGAACCACCCGATCCGCCCGGCGCCGCGCTCGGTGTTGTCCAGCGGGAGCGTCTGGCCGGTGAGCGCGTCGGCGCACTCGCCGGTGAGCCGCAGCGTCCCCACCGCCCTGGCGACCTCACGCTCGGCCTCGACGAGGGTCTTGCAGCCCTCCGTGGAGATGAGGCGCGCAAACCGTTTGGCCTTGGCCGCGAGCCGGGAGGACGCCTCGGTGAGGGCCGCGCGTCGCCGGTGCAGCGGCCATTCCCGGCTGAGCCCCCGGCGCAGCGCCGTGACCGCCCGGTCGACGTCGGCCCGCGACGAGCGGGCGACCCAGCCGACGTGCTCCCCGTTCTCGGGGTCGCGCACGGCCAAGGGGAGTTCGCGGGTCTGCCATTGCCCTGCGATGAACGCCCCGCCGGGCGGGCCGGTCACAGCCGTCGGCAGGATCGAAACGGCGACGGCGGTCATCGGACCACGTCCGCGAGCCGGGCCGCGCCCCCGACGAGGGGAAGGAACCACGGCCGGCCGAAGTGCCCCGGCACCGGAGGGAACCGCAGCGCGCTCCACGGGTTCGCGGCGCGGTTGCCCCCGAGGTAGGACGCCATCAAGGTGCCCATGTGGGTGGCCATCTGCACGCCGTGCCCGCTGTAGCACAACGAGTAGAAGACGCCGTCGTGCTCGCCTGCGTGGACCATCTGGTCCATGGACAGGTCCACCAGCCCACCCCACGTATAGTCGACGCGCGCATCGGCGAGGGCCGGGAACACCGTGCTCATCGCCTTGCGCAGGACCTGCCCGCTCTTCAGGTCGGCGTCGGGGCTCGACAGCGCGAACCGCGCCCGGCCGCCGAACAGCATCCGGTTGTCCGGGGTGATCCTGAAGTAGTAGATGAGCTTCTTGGTGTCCGACGCCATCCGGCGGTTGGGCAGCAGCGTCTTCAGCACGTCGGCGGGCAGCGGCTCGGTGACGATGATGAAGCTGCCCACCGGGATCACCCTGCGCCGCAGCCAGGGGAAGGGGCGACCGGTGTACCCGCTCGTGCCGACCAGCACCTGCTTGGCCCGCGTGACACCACGGGTGGTGTGTACGTCGTGCACGGCGCCCGAGACCTGGCGCAGCTGGGTGACCGCGGCGTTCTCGTGGATCCCGGCGCCGTGCTCCACCGCGGCGGCGGCGAGCCCGTGGGCGAACCGCGCGACGTGCAGCCCCGCGGCCAGGGGATCCACCGTGGCGCCGTGGTAGAAGTCGGAGCCGATCTCGGAGCGGATGTCGGCCTTCGGCACGAGCTGCACGTGGTGGTCGGCGAGCTCGGCCAGCAGCGCCTGGCTCTTCTTCATGCCTTCGTAGTGCGAAGGTTTGTACGCCAGCGTGAGCTTGCCCGTGCGTTCGAAGTCGCACTCGATGCCGTGCTCCTTGACCAGCGACTCGATGGTGTCGATCGCGCGGTTGTACTCGAGGAACATGGCCGCGGCGGGCCGCTCGCCGTAGCGCCTCACGGCCTGCGCGAAGCCGATCGCGAGGCCGGTGGTCGCCATCCCGCCGTTGCGGCCCGACGCCCCCCAGCCGACGGTGTGCCGCTCCAGCAACGCCACGCTCGCACCCTGCTTCGCAAGCTCGAGTGCCGCGGACAGCCCGGTGAATCCCGCGCCGACGACGGCCACGTCGACCTCGGGCCGAATCGGGTTCCGCCGGAAATCCCCGGCCGGTTCGGCCGTGTCCAACCAGTAGGACGTCAACTTCATCTCGGCGCCCTTCCTCACAGCCCGAGCAGGGCGTTCAGCTCGTCGAGCGACTCGACGCGGACATATCCGTACGACGGGCTCGGCGGGTCGTAGCCGCGGTCGAGCAGCACGGTGTTGGTGATGCCGAGGTCGGCGCACGGCATGATGTCGTAGCGGGTGTGGGACGAGACGTGCAGGATCTTGTCCGGCTGCGTCCCGAGGGTGTCGAGCATGTACTCGAACGCCCGGTACCTGGGCTTGTAGGCCCCGGCCTGCTCCGCGGTGTAGACGGCGTGAAACTCGGCGCCCAGCCGCGGGACGGAGATGTCCAGGAACGCGTCGTCGGCGTTCGAGAGGATCACCAGCGGGAACTCGCCCGCCAGCCTCGCCAGCGGAGCCGGGACGTCGGCGTGCGGGCCCCAGGACCGCACCGCATCGCCGAACACCTTGCCGGAGCCCTCCGGCACCCGCAGGTTCCACCGGCGGCAGACGCGCGTGAACGCGTCCTCGAGCACCTGCTCGTAGGCGTAGAACGAGTCGCCGCAGACCTGGTCGTACCGGTAGGCGCGGAACGCCGGGATGAAGGCGTCGAACTCGTCCTGGGTGAGCTGGTCCCCGAGCAGCCGGCGGGTGACCGATGTGATCTCGAAGTTGATCAGGGTCCCGTAGCAGTCGAATGTGACGTAGTCGGGACGGATCTTGATGTCGGGCACTAGCGCTCCGATCTCCTCGGCCTGTCGGCGTGTCGCCGCGATCTGTGGTGGGTCACTTACGGTAGGCAACGATAGTTGTAGACGAGCCAACTGTCAACATGTTCACAAGGCCCGCAGCAGCACCCCTCCCGACCCGCCTTGGCAGTGATGACAGGCAAGCCACGCCGCGATCTCCAAGTCCTGGTCGATCCGGCGAGACCGAGATCGGCTACGTCGAGCCCCCAGCCGCGGGCATCAGCGGCGCGACGTGCTTCATCACCAGGAAGGAGCTGGGCTCGACACCGCGCCCGAAGGTTCCCCCGAGCGGTCGAAGACCAGTGTGGAAGGGCGCACCGACGTGGCCGTCATCGGCGGTGGCCTGACCGGCGTCGTGGCAGCGCTGCATCTCGCTCGCCGTGGAGCGAAGGTGCATCTGTTCGAGCAGCACACAGTCGGGTTCGGCGCCTCTGGTCGCAACGGGGCATGGCCACCACCGGCGTGTCGATAGGCATGAGGCACGCAGTGGCCAAGCTCGGCTTCGACACCGCAGTACGGCTGTACGGCGCCTACACCGAGGCGATCGACCTCGTGGAGAAGCTGGTGACGGAGGAACACATCGACTGCGACTTCGCACGAACAGGCAAGCTCAACCTCGCGACCAAGCCGGCGCACTACCAGGGATTCGAGAAGATCCACGAGCTGTTGAACTCCCGCCTGGGGCTGGACACGCAACTGGTCCCGAAGGCAGAGCTGCGTCGCGAGATCGGAACAGACGTTTTCCACGGCGGAATGGTCAAGTCGAAGAGCGCCGGTCTCCACGTGGGCAAGTACGTCCGGGGCTCGGCGAGGCCGCCGAGCGCGCCGGCGTGACGATCCATGAGGGGGCGCCGGTGCGGAAGCTGACCAGGATCGGCTCCGGTGACTAGCTCGAGACCCCTCGAGGCAGGATCCAGGCGAATCAGGTGCTCCTGGCAACCGGGGCCTACACCCGCCGGCCGTTCTACTGGCACGAGGTCCGCGTCGCTCCGGTCGGCAGCTTCATCATCGCCACCGAGCCGCTCGACGCAAGCGTGTGCGACGACCTGCTGCCCACCCGACGGATGGCCTCGGACTCCAAGAACCTCCTGAACTACTTCCGCATCACACCCGACAACCGCCTGCTCTTCGGCGGCCGAGCACGGTTCGCAGGGTCCAACCAACAATCGGACCTCAAGAGCGGCAAATTCTCAGGGACGCGATGGTGCACACACCTTCCCCCAGCTGGCCAACGCCGGCATCGACTACTGCGGGGGAGGTCTGGTCGACATGACCCTCGACCGAATGGTCAAGGCTGGCCAGCACGACGGCGTCCACTACTCCATGGGGTACGCCGGGCACGGAGTCCAGACGGCCACGTACATGGGGCGCCAGATGGCCGAGTACATGTCCGGCGTTCCCGAGGCGAACATCTGGCGCGACTTCACGTTCCGTCGCATCCCTGGACACTTCGGTCCGCCCTGTTTCCTGCCCGTCGCCGGCGCCTACTACAAGTTCAAGGACCGCGTGAGCTGAGTCCGTGTCGCGACAAACACATACCCCACCACGAAGGACCACCAGGAACAGCTTCGACGAATTTAAGCGTGCCCTCGGGCGAATGACCACCACGAACAACGTCGACGAAATCCAGCGTGCCCTCGGGCCGATCCCGCTCGGCCCAGTCGTAGGCGGCAAGCCGCTCGACGGAGACGGGGTGATCCCGGTCGAAGACAGGCTCCTCCCAAACGAACCGGCCCTGGGCGAAAGCCATGCTGTCTGGGATTTCACAGCGACAGACCTCCGCGCCGCGTGGCCGAATGCTGTCAAGAGCGAGGTCCGTGCTACTCAACGCCCGGGCGGTGAGCGCATCCCCACCGGTCCTGGTCGCGCTCGATGCAAACGCCGCCATCGGCGTTTGCGGGCGCTCATCGCCGCGGTGAGCATCTTCGTCTCCGGGCACCGTCCTGGCCGCGTACGAGGGCATCCGCACCGTGCTCGGTGACGAGCAGGAGCAGACGCTGGCCTGTCGCCGACGTCGTCCTCGCCCTGTCGTTCCGGTTGGAGCGCATCTCGTGGCTGCAGGCGGTACAGCGCATCCGCGCGGGAGGGGGTTCCTGCGCATTGCCGACGACCCGGCGGTCATGAGCGTCTTGTTCGAGGAGAGCGCCGCGCTGCTCGGTCTGCTGGCTCGCAGTCTACGGCGCGGACTGCCTCAGCTCACCGGCTCTGCGTCCTGGGGCGGCCTGGTCACCGTGCTCATCGCGCTACTGCCGTCCCGGGCGGACGACATCCTCGCGTGGACCGACAAGGGCCTGCTGATCGGTCGGCGGGAGCGGACCCTGAAGCCAAGATCAGCCCGCCGTTCATCACGACGGACGACGCGCTCCGCGCGCTGGTCCGCGAGGTCGACGCGGTGATCGCGATGTAGAAGGGGCGACCGGTGCGACTACCGGTCCGTCGACCCGTCGCCGTGACGTTCCTGTCGTGCGCTGCCCAGCGAGACCACCGCGTCTTTCGTGTGTCGATCGATCTCCGCCAACAACTCGGCGAGATCACCGCCGACGAGCCGGTCGAGCAACCGTTGATGTTCCTCCACCGCTGTGGGCGGGCGAATGTATCTCTTGTCGAAGCCCAACAGGCACAGCATGGTCTCGGCGGCAAGCGTGGAAAACATGCGGCTCAACCGTGGGCTCTGTGCGGCTTCGACCATCGTTTCGTGGAATTGGAGGTCCTCACGAGCCAGCGCGAGCCAGTCGCCGGCGTTCATGTGCACCTCGATATTCTGCAGGATCCTCTCGAGGCGGGTCACCAGCCCGGCCGGGATCCCGCGTTCGTACACTGTGCTCGCAGCTTCCTTCTCGACGGCGCGCCGGCCACGGTAGACGTCCTCGATGTCGCTGACGTCGAGCTCGACGACGAACACACCTCGGTTGCGGTGGCTGACCAGCAGTCCCTCCTGGGCAAGGCGCTGCACCGCCTCGCGCACGGGACCGCGGCTCATCTTGAGGCGGGCGGCCAGCTGCACCTCGCTGATCTGCTCCCCGGGTGCGAAGCTGCCGTCCAGGATCCGTTCCCGCAGCTGGTCGGCGATCACGGCGGAGGTTCCCCTGAGCGCGAGGGGAACGATGTTGTTGACTCCGGTCATCAGCCGATGCTGCCTTTCCTCGATGCGCCGACAACGGGCGCTGAACCAACGTATCCGAGTCGAGTGTCGACCACATTCCGTAATGGGTGGCCGTGGGTGAGGCGGCGGAAGTTGTGGATGAACACCTCCTGCAGCTCCTTCCTCCAGCCGAAGAAGCCCCCCGCCATGTGCGGGGCGACGATGACATTGGGCAGGCCCCACAGCGGGCGTGCCTCGGGCAACGGTTCAGTCTCGAAGACGTCCAGCACCGCCCCTCCCAGGCGTTCCTCTCGCAGCGCGGCAGCCAGCGCGTGCTCGTCGACGATCTGCCCGCGCCCGACGTTGATCAGCTCGGCGCCGCCGCGCATCGTGCGCAGCACGTCGGCGCGTGCCTTCCCTTCGAGCACTGCCAGGCGGGTGGGGTGCATGGGAACCTCCGCAGGAAGCCGAGTGCTGTAGACATGTTGACAGTTGTCGAGTCTACACCATATCCTACTCCATAACTGGCCCGCCGCAGATCGCACCACAACCGGCAGCCAGCTGGTCCCCGAAACGTACGAGGCGAGCACGCCATGAGCACCTCAGCACGCGCACTCAGACACCGGGACCGCGCGGTGCTCCGCGCCGGTCGGTGTCAGGTCTCGGAAAGGGCCGCCGCCCTGCTCGTTATCGACGGCGTCGGGTGCGGCGACCAGTTCGTCGCGAGCCGGCTGGTCCAGGCCGGGCTCATCACGACACCCGGACCACGACCGGCGCCCACCCGCCTCACGGCGTCCGGGCTCGCCATGCTGAAGGAGGCGGGAGCGGCATGAGCACCCCGCGCACCCCGCCCGCGCTGACGCGCGCCGACCGCTGCGACCGCTGCTCCGCCCGCGCCCTGGTCCGGGCCCTGTTCCCCGCCGGTGAGCTCCTCTTCTGCGGACACCACGCCCGCGCGCACGAGGAACGCCTGTACAAGATCGGCGCCACACTTACCTTCGCCGCCGACTGGTAAGCGCTTGAGCCGGACCACCGGGCCAGCACCCTCTGACCCGCTGACCGCCACGTGCACCGAGGAGGAGCCATGTTCACCACCGCCCGCGTCGTCACCGGCGGCTCAGCGCATGGCAGCACAAAGCCCGCGCACCGGAGCGGTCGGCACCCCGGTCGCCCAGCCGCCGAGCCGGGCCCGGCTCTGGTCGGGCTCGGCGCAACGGTTGTTGCCGACCGTCGCTCCGCCGGCTCCCCGGCGTCCCGCCTGGAGATCAACCAGGTCCGGGCGGAGGCGCTGTTCGCCTCGACGCTGCAGCGATCGGAGAATCCCACAGCCGCCCAGGTCCGTGCCGGGATCGCGAGTGCGGTTCGCGAGTTCGGCAGCCGGGGCTGCGCCGCTCGGATGGCGCAGGCGTTCGGCGATGCCCCCGGAGCGGCGGTGGTCCGCATGCGGTGGGCACGGCAGACCGTCGCCGCGGTGTTCCCAGCCGGCGGCCCCGCAGCGCGCGTGGTTATCGGCGGCGATGTGCGTGCGTGGTACCGGCAGGCCGCCTGACGGTGGCGGTGTCCACGAGCCGCGTGACGCGGGAGCGACCGTTGACCACAAGTACGGGGCTGGTGTCACTCATTGCGATCTCCTGGCTTCGCGGCTGCGGGTTGGTGGATGGTCTTGTGCCGGGTGAGGTAGCCGTCGCGTCGAACTGGGGTCCTGCCCGTTCAGCATTCGAGGGAGTCAGCACCAATGCCCCTCGACCATTCCCAGACAGAATCGCCAGGAGTGCAGCGTGAACCGGCTCCAACGAGCACTCGACACGCTGGTCGAGCGGGTCGACACCCCCGCGCCGATCGTGCTGGTCGACGTTATGCAAGGCAACATCGACCGCATGCAGGGCTTCGCCGCCGAGCACAACCTCGACGTCAGGCCTCACGTCAAGACGCACAAGTGTGTGGAAATCGGTCGGCGCCAGGTCGAGGCCGGGGCGGTCGGGATCACCGCCGGCAATGTCGGTGAGGCCGAGGTCTTCGCCGCGGCGGGATTCGACGACATCTTCCTCGCCTACCCGATCTGGCCCGCGGGGACAAAGGGGATGCGGATCCGCCGGCTCGCCGAGACCACCCGGCTGCGGGTCGGCGTCGACAACGTCGCGGCGGTCGAGGCACTCGCCGACGCGATGGGAGGCGAACCGGACCGGCTCCAGGTCGTGGTCGAGGTCGACTGTGGCGCCCGCCGTTCCGGGGCGCCGCCCGAGGTCGCGGGCGACCTCGCGCTCGCCGCGCGCAAACGCGGCCTGGTGCCGGTGGGCGTCTTCACGTATCCAGGTCACGGCGGCTCCAGTCGGGACGCTCGTAAGCGCGCCGCGCAGGACCAGCACGCCGCGCTCACCACCGCGGTGCGCAGCCTCGCCGACGCCGGGGTCACGGCAGAGGTGGTCAGCGCTGGCTCCACACCCACCGTCGAGTTTTCCACCAGCAGCTTGATCACCGAGATCCGTCCCGGCGAGTACGTCTTCTGCGACCTGAACAACACCCGGCTCGGCGCCTGCAGCGAGGATCAAATCGCGCTGTTCGTCGCTGCCACAGTGGTCAGCGACTGGGTCCCCGACCAGGTCATCCTCGATGTGGGCACCAAAGCCCTCGGCCGCGAAGGCAGCCTCGAGCGCGGCTACGGTGGCGTCGCTGGCACGAACGCGGTCCTGGCCAAGCTCAACGAGTATCACGGATTCCTCGCGCTGCCCGCCGGCGAGTTCCGCCCCGGCGTCGGCACCGTGGTACCGGTGGTGCCAAACCACGTCTGCCCGGTTGTGCTCAACTTCGAGGAGCTGATCGTCACCGACAGCGCGGGCACGTCGCTGCAGCGGTGGCCGGTCGACGCCCGCGGATTCCTCAGCTGACCGGCCCCGGGACGGGACCCTCTACCCGAGCCCGCAACCCAACCGACCTACCCCGCGAAGGAAAGCCTGACATGAGACTCGAGAAGGTTACGGCGCTGGTGACCGGCGCCAGCAGCGGAATCGGGGAGGCGGTGAGCGCGCGTTTCCGCCGTGAGGGCGCGCGTCTGCTCCTCACCGGCCGTAGGGAGCGACTCGACACGGCCCAGCCCGACGACTTGTACGCCCCTGGAGACCTCAATGACGAGGCGTTTGTCGAGGGCCTGGCCCAGCGGGCCGTCGAGTCCCTCGGCACCGTGGACGTCGTCGTCCTCAACCACGGCCTGCAGGTCAGCTGCCCGCTCACCGAGATGGCCTACGACGACGCGAAGAATGTGCTCCACAGCAACCTGCTCAGCGCCTTTCTGGTGATGAAGCACTTCGCGCCGCTGATGTCCCCCGCAGGAGGCTCGTTCGTCTGCGTCAGCTCACGGCTCGGCATGGTCGGCAAGCCCGAGGAAGTCATGTATTCCGCCGCCAAGGGAGGCCTGATCATGCTCGCCAAGGGCGCGGCGATCGAATGGGCCCCGCGCAACATCCGCGTCAACGTCGTCGCTCCGGGGCTGACCGCCACCCCGATCATCGAAGCGTCGTTCCAGCGCAGCGCCGACCCCGAGGCCTACCGTCGCGAGCGCGCGGCCCAGATCCCGCTCAACCGCCTCGCCACCCCCGAAGAGGTCGCCGACGCGGTCCTCTTCCTCGCATCGTCGGAGTCGTCCTACATCACCGGAGCGACCCTCCCCGTCGACGGCGGGTACACCGCCTTCTGAATACCGCTGCTGAACATCACGACCAGCATTGGCTGAATGGCACGAAAGGCGCGGGCGCATCTCCCGAGGTGCACACCCTACGAACGGCATCCCACGCGGCACCGGGGCGCTTCCGGCAGCTTCACCGGCCGAACCAACTCACCGGCCAGCGCCGGTGGAGGAGATCGAGGCCGCCGTGGTCCGGCACTACACCTCCCGGGCCGGCTACCCGCACCGGCACCTGCATATGCAGATCAACGCTCGGTGTGGGCCGCTCGGAAGTGGCGCGGCATCCACACCGTCGGCGTCCGCGACAGCCTGGATGCGATCAACGGGATCGGCCATGCCGCGACCCTGTCCGACCCGAAGTCTTGAGCGGCGCAGGCTGCGCACGGCTACACCGTCGACCCGCGAGCGGCGCCGTCGCCGAGCTCGCCGGGGACTTCGGGGCGTTCCGCGCCCGGGCGGCCTAGCGCGGCGGCCACGCGGACCGGTACGAGGCCGAGTGGCGCGCCGTCCATCCCGATCAGGAGCCCGGACCGAGGCTGCGGCGGTCCTGGGACGCGCCGCGCCGGCATCTCCTGCACACGCGACGACGTCACCCAGCTCCTGAACGCCGCCCGCACCAGCGGCCGACTCGTCGCCGCCACTGCCCGAACCCGAGACTGGCCGAGATCCTGACGTCAGCTGTCCTCGGTGTGGACATGACGCGGACATGGCCGCCGACGGACGCATGGATGACCACGCGATGAGCACCTCCACCCCGACCGCGGTAGGCCATGGCTTGTAGTAGTTCGGTGTCCGAGGTCGCGGACGCCGCGGACACGGCGTGTCCGGGCCAACGGATGACGGCCCCGGCGCTCGCCTGCGCCGTGTCACGAAGCAACGGCCGCCCTGTGGGTGCCAGTAAGTCGTCGGTGGTGCTGCGCTGGACGTTTCGTCGGGTTACTTGGCCGGCCGGGAGGATGATCGGATGGCGTTGCGTCTGGTCTATCTGATCTTCTCTCAGCTCGTGCAGTGGATCGCTCTGATGGCCCGGGACTCGGCGGCCAAGGACGCCGAGCTGCTGGTGTTGCGGCACGAGCTGGCGGTGCCGCGCCGCCAGGTGAGCCGGCCGCGGGTGGACTGGGCGGATCGGGCGCTAATCGCCGGACTGGCTCGGCTCCTACCGCGCCCGATTCGCGAGGCGCGGTTGGTGCGGCCACAGACGCTGCTGCGCTGGCATCGGGATCTGATCCGTCGCCGCCAGACGTTGTGCTTGCCGAAAATAACATCCGCGCTGCTCAGGGCGTTGTTTGCGCACGGCCGTGTGGCGGGCGAATAAAGTCTCCGCGCTGACGCGGAGCCACGTCGGCCAGAAGTTTCGATCTTGGTCCGGTTGCCCGCGTCCTCCTTGTCCATCGTTGTTGGTGACTGCGCGATGATGCCGGCTCATGCTGCTTCGACTGGCGTACCTGGGCCTCACCAACGCGTTCGCGTTGCTGCGTTTGCTGCCGGTCAGCGATCGCGATAAGGACGTTGAGATCCTCTCGCTACGGCACCAGCTCGCGGTGTTGCAGCGCCAGCTCGACGGGCGGCAGGTCCGGTTCGAACCGGTCGACCGAGCGTGGCTGGCGGCGCTGCTGCACCCGCTGCCGCGGGCGACACTGCGGGGCCTGCAGCTGCTGGTCCGTCCCGACACGATTCTCAAGTGGCACCGCGACCTGATTCGCCGGACGCCACGCGGCGGCGTCCCGCCCCCAGCGGCGCGGCCGACCCCGTACCCTGCGATCGATCCGCACCTTGGTCCTGCGCCTGGCAAAGGAGAACACCGGCTGGGGCTATCGACGGGTGCACGGCGAACTTCTCACGCTCGGGATCAGGGTTGCGCCGTCGACGGTGTGGGAGATGTTGCGCGAGGCTGGGATCGATCCGGCGCCCGACCGGGCGGCCACGACCTGGGCGGCCTTCCTCCGCTCGCAGGCCCAGGCGCTGCTGGCCGCGGACTTCATCGAGACGGTGACGCTGACCGGGACAAGGATTTACATCCTGGCGGTGATCGAGCACGCCAGCCGCCGCATCCGGATCCTGGGCTTCACCGCGCACCCGACGGGTGCGTGGGTGGCGCAGGGCGCCCGCAACCTCGTCATGGACCTGCAGGACGCCGGGTCGAACGTCCGGTATCTCATCCGGGACCGGGACGGCAAGTACCCGGCGGTGTTCGACACGATCCTGGCCGACGCGGGGATCATGGTCGTGCGCAGCGGTGTCCAGATGCCCCGGATGAACGCGACTATCGAGCGGTGGGTCCGGACCTGCCCGCCGCGAGCTGCTGGACCGCACGTTGATCTGGAACCAGCCGCACCTCCTGTACGCGCTACGCGAATTCGAGACCTTCTATAACGAGCACCGTCCCCACCGGGGCATCGCCAACGCACGACCGCTGACGCCGCTGCCCGAACCAATCACTGACATGGACCGCCTCGCCCGGCTGGCCATCCGCCGACGCGACCGTCTCGGCGGCGTCCTGCGGGAGTACAAACATGCGGCCTGAGCTGCTCAGACGCATTTCTCGGCCAGCACAGCCCTCATCAACGGCATCTGGCAGCACGACGGTCTCACCCTGCCGGTCACCGACCCCGAGAACGGTCGCGTGCTGGGCTACGTCGCGGACTCCTCGCCTGCCGACGTCGCGGCTGCGGTGTCGGGCGTCCTCGACTCGATCTCGACCGTGCCCTGGTAGGCCGGCGTGCCAGCGCGTCGGGTCGCCGTGATCTGCGGCCGCGCCCAGGCCGGGCAGGCGCTGGTCACCGACAAGCGCATCGCTCTGGTGTCCTTCACCGGCGGACCGACGACAGCTGCCAAGATCGCCGCCGCTGCAGGTCCCCGGAAGATGCTCATGGAACTCGGCGGGAACACCCCGACGATCGCTGCCCGGATGCACTGCTGTCCGTGGCCGTTGACGAGCTGGTGATCACCCTCGGACACCCACTGCATGGCACAGGTCGCGAAGCACCTGCACGCCCACAGTCAGCATGGCCACATCGACGTCGACGCTGCCGGCCAATCCGGCATAGGCGGCCCGCGTGCGGGCGAGGGCATCCTGGTTCGTGCCGGTCCACGCCGGTAGGCCGCCCGCCTCAAGCACATCCGTGGCGATCGCAACGGTGAGCGCGGCAAGCTCGTCCCGGAGCGCGGCCTTGGCCAGCTGGACCCAGTGCGGATCGGCGGAGCTGATCGTGATGGTGGTGTAGAGCCAGGTCAGACCCAGGGTCTGCCCGATCTCGGTGTAGGTCGCCTCGAGGCGCACGACGTCAACGCTGCGTTCGGTTGCGGCCGAGGCAAGGGCAAGGGCGGCCTGCATCCTGGGCATCGCGTGGCACTTCGCGAGCAGGTCCGCCGACACGCCGAGATCGGCCAGAGC
>JBKOXV010000161.1:0-7943 GCA_046725105.1 bacterium
GTACTTCGTCGTCACCAAGTGATGGACCTCGAGACCAGGCTCGCCACGCTGCAGCGAACGGTCGACGAGCTGTCGGCCCGCGAGGCGATACGCGACGTGATGTACCGGTACGCCCGTGCTGTAGATCGGGCCGATCTGGACCTCTTGAAGTCGTGCTACCACCCTGAGGCCGTCGACGCCCACTGGACCTTCATCGGGAACGCTCACGAGTTCGCCGAAGAGATCCTGAAGCCACACCAGATGGGGCAGCTCCCGCTGCTCAAGCACTTCATCACCAACATCCTCATCGAGCTCGACAGGGATCGGGCCTTCGTGGAGAGCTCGTTTCTCTGCATGGTGGAGCTTCCGTTGGAGGAAGGGGCCCGCGCCCACTTGGTGAGTCATGGGCGGTACCTCGACGTCTTCGAACGGCGCCACGGAGACTGGAAGATCCTGTCTCGGCTTCTCGTCAGCGAGGGGGCGGAGTGGTCGACTCCTCGCCCCGTACCCGGCCACGCCGGGCAGCCTCAGCCCGACGAACGGCAGCGAGCGTCGCACTTTCCCGACGACCCCGTGTACGCGAGGTTCGATCTGCCGAAGATCCTTCCCGACCCGTACCGGCACGAGGACGACGTCTGGGCGCTGGCGCGCGAGCACTTCCAACGCCGGATGGCGGAAAGCCGGTCTTGATCACATGGCGTCAGCCTCGTGGCGCCAGTCCGTCCGAGCAGGGAGGTTGACACCGAAGCCGAGGGCGGGCATCTCCACGCCGTTGTTGAGGGTGAGTGAGGGGTGGCGGGCATGACGGTCTCCTGTGTGGGTGGTCAGTTGGTTCGGCGCCACCGACATCGTCGCCGAACGAGGCCACGCCGCCGCAGGCACGATCATGGACATGACCGACGGGATCGGCGTCGACGCCGCACTCGAATGCGTCGGCACCGGCCAATCCATGGCCACCGCATTTGCTATCGCCCGCGTCGGCTCGATCGTCGGAGCCATCGGCGTCCCCCACGACTCCCACGTCCCGATCGACACCGTCATCTTCCGCAACATCGGACTACGCGGCGGCGTCTGCCCGGCACGCCGATACCTTCCCGAACTCCTCCCACACGTCCTCGACGGCGGCATCAACCCCGGCCGAGTGTTCGACTACAGCACTGACCTCGACGGCGTCGCCGACGCTTACCGGGCCATGATCGAACGCCGCGCCATCAAGTCGCTCCTGCGCATCGGCCCCACACCGTGACCTACCCCCGCACCGGAGGACCTTCACGGACCGCTGCACTCGCGACTCGGCCCGCTACGTGTCGCGAAGACGATGCCGGATCGCGCCGTGATGGACGGTTTCACGGACGACCACAGCCACGGTCGCTGCCGCCGACGCCCGGATGCGCCGGTCCTGGGCCACATCGACGCCCACATCGACTCACCGGCCTCACGGGCGAGGTCCTCGACGCCGAACCCCATCCTCACGTCGCCGTCACCGATCAGACGGAGGGGTTCGACCTGCGCGCCCGTGGCATCACGTCGGTGATCTGGGCGACCGGTCACCGCCGCAGCTACCCGTGGTAGCTCCCGGGCTTCTCACGCCGTCGTCGCCGAAGTCCTCCCCGGCCCCGGCAGCGTGTTCCTCCACCTCGACGGGCGGTTCCTCCCCCCGGTCCGCCCCGGCGACACGATCACCGCCGACGTCGAGGTCCTGACCAGCCGCTATCGTGCCGCTCGGCCCGGGCCTGGATCACCCTTCACCAGCGGCACGCCGTGCGCGGGTGGTGCAGCGTCGCGCCGTCCCGCCGTGCCTGCTCGCGGGGTCTGCTACGAAGAGCGATGTGACGTGCGCTCGACACGGACGCGACGCCGTCCAGCCGGCCTTGATCCGCCCCACACCTGTCGGGCGGGACGGGAGATGATTCAGGCCTTCGATGGCTACGAGCTCGACCTCGCCCAGTACGAGCTCCGCCACCAAGGCATGACGGTGCCGGTCGAGCCACAGGTGTTCGACGTCCTCGCCTACCTCGTCGAGCACCGCGATCGGTTGGTCACCAAAGAAGAGCTTCTCGACAACATCTGGGGCGACCGCTTCGTCAGCGAGTCGGCCCTCACCAGCCGGATCAAGGCGGCACGCCGGGCAATCGGCGACGACGGTAGCCGCCAGACGCTGATCCGCACGGCGCACGGCCGCGGCTATCGGTTCGTCGGCACCCTGACCGGTGAGGCGTCCAGCGTCGAGCCAGCATCGACGGTCCGGCACCCGCCCCTCCTCGCCGGCCGCCGGCGCGAGCTGGCCGAGTTGAACCAGCGCCTCGCCCGGGCCGCCGGCGGCGACCGGCAGGTGGTCTTCGTGGCCGGGTCGCCCGGCATTGGCAAGACGGCCATTGTCCTGGACTTCCTCAACTCCCTCCCAACCGAGGTGCTCGTCGGCGTCGGCCAATGCGTCGAGCTTCGAGGCGCCGGCGAGGCCTACCTGCCCCTGCTCAGCGCGATCCGCGAGGCGTGCGACGGCGCGAACGGGCAAGCACTCATCGATCGCCTCGTCGAGGTGGCTCCCACATGGGTGCTGCAGACTGCCCGGCCTCGTTCCTCCCGAACGCGCCGACGAGCTCCGAGCTCGATCGGTGGGTGCCACCGGAGATCGTATGCTGCGTGAGCTGCTCGACGCGGTGTGCGCCACCACCACTCCGGCGGTGCCGCTCGTGTTGGCGCTCGAGGACCTGCACTGGAGCGACGGATCGACCCTCGACCTCCTCGACGCCCTGGCCGCTGATCGCCGCCCCGCGCCGCTGCTCGTCGTCGCCACCCATCGACCTGGAGATGGCTCGTCGACCAGCCAGGCCGTGCATGCCCTCGCGGTGGGTCTGCGCCTTCGCCAACGCGCCTCCCTCATCACCCTCGACGTTCTGACCGTCGACGACGTCCGTGAGCTGATCGCCGCCAGGCTAGGCGGCGAGACCGACACCGAGCTCGTGACGTTGATCCACGAGCGCACGGGCGGCGTGCCGCTGTTCGTCGAACACCTCCTCGACGACTGGCTCCGAGCCGGATGGCTCGAGGTCAGCTCCGGTTCCGTCGTCGCCAGCAAGCCGCTCACCGAGCTCGCCGACGCCATCCCCGATGGCATTCGTCTCCTCATCGAGCACACTGCCAACCGGCTCCTGACCACCGACCAAGCCGTGCTCGCGGGCGCCGCTGTCGCCGGGCGATCGTTCACTTCGGCCGAGGTGTCGGCGGCCACCGACCAGCCCGACGAAGACGTCGAAGCGATCCTTGCCGACCTGGCGCGGCGAGGAGTGTTCATCCAGGCCGGTGGTGAGACGACTTGGCCGGACGGCACGATCACGTCGTCGTTCACGTTCGACCACGATCTGTACCGTGACGTCCTGTACCAGCACACCGGGCCCGCTCGGGCCGCCGCGCACCACCTTCGCATCGGCGCCCGGCTCGCGGACGCACATCGGTCGCGCCTGCCGCCACTGGCCGCCGCCCTCGCGGTGCACTTCGCCCGAGGGGCCGACCTTGACCAGGCGGTGCGGTTCCGCATCCTGGCGGCCGAGGACCAGCTGCAGCGAAGCGTTCATGGGGAAGCGATCGACCACCTGCAGGTCGCCGCCGAGCTGCTGTCCCGCCTGCCCGACGACCCCGCTCACATCGAGCAAGCGCTCCACGTCCAGGTTGCGCTCGGCAACGCGCTCCTCACCGCGAAGGGGTACGCCGCGCCCGAGACGGCCGACGCCTACCGAGAAGCGCGCCGGCTGTGCGACCGCCTCGGCGACGGCGCCCACGTGCTGCCGGTGCTCTACGGCCTGTGGAACACCTCGCTCGTGGGTGGCCAGCCACGAGCGGCCCTCGAGATCGCCGAGGCGTTCCTCGACCTCGCCGAGCGAACCCGCCACCACGGCGTCGCTGTCGCCCATCGAGCCGTGGCCTGGCCGCTGCTCTTCCTCGGTGATCCCGCTGGCGCGTTGAGCCACTTGGAGCAGATCCCATCCACGCTGGACGACACCACTACGGCGGCGCTGATCGCCGCCTTCGGCGAGGATCCTGCCGGGGCTGGATGGTCGGTTCTGGCCTGGGCGCGGTGGCTCTGCGGTGACGAGCACGGGGCGAGCGCAGCCATCGCCAGGGCGCTGGATCGGGCGGCCACGCTGGGCCACCCCCTGACCGAGACCTATGTGCACACCGTTGCTGCGCTGCTCGCCCAGATGCGCGATGACCCGGCCGCCTCGCTGAGCCACGCCACGACGGCGGTCACGATCGCGTCCGAGCACGCCATACCCGTCTTCCGTGCGATGGCCTCGACCCCGCTCGCCTGGGCTACAGGGCGACTAGGGGGTGACGGACTCAGCCTCGAGCAGGACGCGTTGGCCGGGCTGGCTCGCACTGGAACCGCCGTCACCCTGACAGCCGCCAAGGCGACGCAGGCCGAGCTGCTCGCCGCCGGCGGCGACACCGTTGCCGCGCTCGTCACGATCGACGAGGCCCTGGACATCGTGCAGCGCACCGAGGAGCGTTACTACGAAGCCGAGCTCTACCGACTCAGGGCGGAGCTGCTCGCAGCACGCGGCGATCGGTCCGGGGCTGTGGCTGCCGCGGTGGCAGCGCTATCGGCCGCTGACGCGCAAGGCTCCAAGCCGTTCGCTACGAGAGCGCGGCGGCTGCTCGCCACGCTCCAGCCGTGCATCGACCGCTGATGCCCGTCGACGAAGAGCTCGAACGGGCATCGTCGGGGACGGCCAGGTCGCCGATGACGCGACTTGCCCGTCGGTGACGCCCGCGATGACGTCGTTCGTCACCGTTCCCGAAAACTCCGCGGCCTCGAGATCGCCAGCACCGACCCCGAAGTGTGAAGACGCCGCTAGCCCCACCAGCCGCCGAGGGGACACCTCGACCCAGAAGCCACGGTCCGCTCCCGGACGATCGACGGCAGCGCCACGTTGAGGATCGTGTTGTCGATGCTGATCACGACCAGCGAGAGGCACAGGACGCCGAGCGTGAGCCAGCGCCGCCGGTAGGCCTGCTCGGGCGTCAAGGGCATGCGGATCGTTCCCAGTATGCCGACGCCGCCCGCTCGATCACCTCGGCGCACGCCGCCAACGGGAGGGCGGTGGAGTCGATGACGAGGTGATAGAGCCGCGGATCGGCGGGATCTCGGTCGAAGACGCGCTGGACGAACTGCTTCCACGTCCGATCGGTGTCGGCCTGGTGGGCGCGGGCCGACTCCTCGTCGATGCCTTCGATCTCCATGCTTTGGCTCCGCCGTCGGTCCGCCGGACCGTCGAGGCGGACGTGGTAGGCGTACGGACGTCCGGCCAACACGACCGCTCCGGCTCGACCGAGGATGACACCGCCGCCCGATGCGGCGATGTTCGAGATGCTCTCGACGACGCCTCGCCGGACCACCTCGCGCGGGTTCAGATCGCGCTCTTCGGGGACGGGAATGCCGAGGCCGGCGCTCAGGTGGGCGAGCGTCGCCGCCAGCCGCCCGGGCGGCGCCTGGTGCCGCTCCTCGTCGCTGAGCCGCTCCATGATCACCTCGGACCGTCGCGTTTCCGGACCGTGAAGGAGCCGGTCGTAGAAGGGGAGTCCGAGCCGGGCCGCCGTGGCGGGAGCGACCACGCTCCCGCCCGCACCGTACGTGGCCGAGATCGTCAACACCCGGGTTCGTTCCACGTCCTTCGATCCTTCGTTCGACCACGCTGAGGGCCAATGGCCGGCCGTTGCGACGATACGCGCCACGAGCGAGGATAGGGATGCTCACCACGACACCGGCCGTGCACGACGCCTCGGGAGAGACGATGCTCAAGGACATCCGCGAAGTGACCGACCCGCACGAGTACGCCGACGAGCTGAAGCACCGCTGGACGAGCCTGCTGAGCTACCGTTACATCGGCCGCAACCACAGCGCGCTCAACACCGGCGAGGTCGACAACACGGTCACGCTCCGGCGCGACATGCGCAACGCGGCCGGTGGCCTCCTGGTGGCGCCGCTGTCGATCACCTCGCCGGAAGGGGGCGGACGCTCGGACCTCAACGCGGTTCCGAACCCGGTCATCCACTCGTGCCAGATCCTCGATCCGGCCTACGACGTGAAGCGGATCGAGGTCGTGCAGTCGGAGGTCCTCAAGGAGGGCCAGCGCATGGACTTCAGCCGGTCCAAGATCGTCGACGCCGACAACAACGATCGCGTCATCGCCTTCACCGAGGGCGAGGGCGTCAGCATCGGCACGCCGCCCGAGGGCCTGCAGAAGATGGACGAGGCCAAGATCGAGGTGGTCGACTCACCGGACCTCCCGCCGCTGTGGGAGGTGTTCGGCGCCCGGCGCCGGCCGGACGGGCACTGGGAGCTGCCCGAGCTGGCCGTCGAGCTGGCCTCGCCCGACGCCGCCCTGCACCTCGGGCCCCAGCACATCGTGCTCGAGACGGCGGCCATCGACCTGGCCGCCGAGCGTGTGGGCACCGACCGTCTGCAGATGCAGACGTGGCACGTCATGTTCCTGGCCCGCGGGAAGATCGGCCCGTTCCGAGTCGACGGCGAGGCGGTCCAGGGCACCGAGGGCAGGGTCGGAGTGCGTCTCGTACTCTTCGACGAGGGCAACGGCGGCCGGCCCATCACCTCCGGCTCGGCCGTGATGGCGGTCGTCGGCTAGCAAGACCGTCGCGAGCGGTAGACAACTTGTAGACAACGCTCCGCGGAGCGCCTCGCGACGGCGCCGGCGAATCGCTCTTCATGCGGGACGGCTGGTACCCGTTCCGAGGCGGCACCGCTCGTCCGAATATCGGAACCGGTTCCCTTCGCGTGAGCAGGGGCCACACGTCCCGATGCGTCGAAGAGCCCGAGGTCCGGTCCCGTCAGCGATGAATGCGGCGCAACTCGGCGTCGACGTCGGCGTCCGTGACGGGCCGGCGGACGAAGACATCCCACGCGTGCAGGATGAGTCCCACACCCCAGCCGGCCAACACCCACACCGGCCAGAAGTAACCCGCACCGGTGGACGCCCAGACCACGATGAGCAATGCATTGACGACGATGTAGGCGACGAGATGCGAGCCGAAGTCTCGTCGCGCCTGCACGCGCTTTCGGGCCAACTGTCGCTCGGTGAGCGCCGGGGTTTCCGACTCGGCTTCGGTGTCGGACTCGGTGTCAAACGTGTTCATCACACGTCTCCTTTCGGCATCGCCGCGACGAGCAACCGCTGGCGACACCACACTGCGAACAAGATCACCGTCCTCCCGGCGACCGGCAATCGCAAGAGACCTAGGTCCCAACCTCACTGCATGGGCTCGTGCGCGGACCAGCGACCGTCTCGGTCGTACCCTTGGGGCCGAAGACGTGCCCTGGCACGAGTTCAGGGTGGTCGAGACTGCGCCCACCGTCGCGGTCGCCCGTCACGGGTTCGAGGGACCTTCGACCCTCGCCCGGACACCTCGGGCCTGCCATCGTGACTAGCCGAGGAGGTGTCCGGTGACCGACGAGCGGTGTCTGGCCGAGTTCCACGAGCTCGACCGCGCCACCTGTCTGTGGCTGTTGCCGACCGAACAGGTCGGGCGGGTCGTCGTCGACGACGTCCAGCCGGCCACGACGCCAGTGAACTACCTGGTCATCGACGATGCCATCGTGTATCGCGCCGATGCTGGTTCTGCGCCGCCGCCGCGACCCCAGGGACCTGCATGAGCTTCGATGTGCGTGTGTTCGATGTCTTCTCCCAGGTCGGTTGGGCCATCCGCGTGCGCGGCACGGTCGAGGACGTCACCGAATCGGCGTCGACCGACCAGGCGCTGAAGCGGCTCCGGCCCTGGACGCGGCGGTCGCAGGATCGGTGGCTGCGACTCGACGTCGCCGACATCACCGGTCACTGGTACCGGGCGCCCGAGCGCCCGCCGGCGTTGAGCCCGTCCGGGTATCTCTAGCAGTATCCGGCGTGGCCGGCCTCGACCGCCGTCGTCGTGGTCACGTGAACGTCGTTGCC
>JBKOXV010000265.1:0-7706 GCA_046725105.1 bacterium
CGGGCGGGTGGGGGGGGCGCGGCGGGCGCGCCCCTCCCACAACCGCCCCTGGGGCGCCGGCCCGCGCCCCCCCCCCACGACTGAGGTCGAGGCGCTAGGAAGCGTCGACGAAGCGCGCCACGAGCTCGGGCTTCAGCACGCGGCGCAGCACCTTGCCCATCTCGTTGTACGGCAGCTCCGCCCGGATGTCGATGATGGCGGGCGCCCGCGACGAGCGCAGGTGCGTGACGACCCAGGCCCGCACTTCGGCCTCATCGATCGAGGCGCCCTCCTCGGCCACCACGACGGCCGCCACGACTTCGCCCCATTCCTGGTCGGGGACGCCCAGCACGACGGCGTCACGGATGGCCGGATGCTGCAGCAGCACGTCCTCGATCTCCCCGGGTGACAGGTTCTCGCCGCCGCGCACGATGACGTCGTCGATCCGGCCGTCGAGATAGAGGTAGCCGGCGTCGTCGATCCAGCCGGCGTCCTTGGTGGAGAACCAGCCGCCGTCGACGAGCTGGTTGGCATGGGCGTACTCGCCGGAGATCTGCTCGCCCCGCACCCAGACCTCCCCCCGCTGGCCGACCGGGAGCTCGGCGCCCTCGGGGTCTCGGATCGAGACCTCGACGGTGGGAAGGGCCTGGCCGACCGAGCCGAGCCGGGCCTGCACGAGCGGATCATCGCTCGTGAGCGCCTCCCGGTGCTCGTCGGGCCCGAGCACGGTGATCGACGAGCTGGTCTCGGTGAGCCCGTAGGCGTTCACGAAGTCGACGTCGGGCAGCGTCCGGAGGGCCCGCTCGACCACGGCCCGGGGCATGCGCCCGCCGCCGTACGACAGGTGGCGCAGGTCGGAGAGACCCTGGCCGTCGGCGTCGAGGACGTCGAGGATCCGAGCCAGCATCGTGGGCACCACCATGGCGTGGGTGATGTGCTCGGCGCGGGCCACCTGCACCCAGTCGGCCGGCTCGAACGAAGGCAGCTGCACCAGGCGCCGCCCTCCATAGACGGCGGTGAGGATGGCGGCCATGCCGGCGATGTGATACGGCGGCACCGACACGAGCGTGGCTTCGTCGTCGCCGGCGCCGAGGAACTCCACCGTGCCCAGGACGTAGGACACGAGGTGCTTCTGGCGCAGGATGGCGACCTTCGGGTCGCCGGTGGTGCCCGACGTGTGCAGCAGGACAGCGATGTCGTCGGGGTCGTAGGACCAGTCGGCGTCGGCCGCGTCGGCCGCGCCGGCCTGGTCGACGAAGGCGGCGGTGTCGAACCGGTCGACGCCGTCGATGCCGGCGGTGCGCTCGGCGCCGTCGGCCCCGTGGAGTACGAGGGCCGGTGCCTGCCGGGCGACGATCATGCGCAGCCGGTCGTCGGCGAGCCGGTAGTTGAGCGGGGCGAAGGGCTTCCCGGCCCACGACGCCGAGAACAGCGCCACCGGCAGCGCCGGCGTAGCGACGTCGGTGTACAGGACCCGCTCGCCCGGCTGGGCCCGCAGCCAGGTGGCGCCGCCGCCGGCGAGGGCGTACAGGCGCTCGTAGGTGAGGCCGCCGTCGTGAGAACCGATGGCGACGCGCTCGGGCGCGGCCTGGGCCGCCATCTCGAGCAGCATCATCAGGTTCATGGCGCCGGTGCGTCAGTCCGACGACGGGAGCGGCTTGGCGTCCTTGGTGGGAACGACGACATCCCCGATCGACAGCGAGCCCTCACCCGGCTTGGTGCACAGCAGCTCGATGCCGGCGTCGGCCTCGGCGTACCGCTTGCCCATCAGGGTGCCGGCGGCGAAGGCGGGGTTGATGGCCTGGCGCTCGACGCCGTTGGCGTCGGCCGGCACCATCGGCGCGCCACCGCACCGGACGTCGACCTCGCCGCCCCCCCGGACGACGATGACCTGCGTGTCGCACACGACACTCTGGAGACGGAGACCTGGTTTCAACTGCATGCGGGCGCAACTCTAACGTCCACATCCCTCCCGTTTCACGCTGGTACAACCACCTCAGACGTGGTCAGACTGGCGTGAAACGCCCAGGGGGCTCACGAGATGCGGGTGGCGTGCCCCTCCCAGTAGCGGTCCCGGAGCAGCCGCTTGTAGAGCTTGCCGGTGGGAAGGCGGGGCAGCTCGGTCACGAAGTCGACCGACCGCGGGCACTTGTAGTGGGCCAGGTGGCCGCGGCAGAAGGCGATCAGCTCCCGCTCGAGCCCGGGGCCGGGCTCGGCATCCGCCATCGGCTGCACCACCGCCTTCACCTCCTCCCCGAGGTCTTCGTTCGGGACGCCGATGACAGCGGCGTCGAGCACCTTGGGGTGGGTGATCAGGAGGTTCTCGGTCTCCTGGGGATAGATGTTCACCCCGCCCGAGATGATCATGTAGGTTCGGCGGTCGGTGAGGTAGAGGTAGCCGTCCTCGTCGAGGTAGCCGACGTCGCCCACCGTGCTGGTCGTCCCGTCGGGGTCACGCGACTCGGCCGTCTTGACCGGGTCGTTCCAGTACTCGAAGTTGGTGGCGCCCCGGAACCACACCGTGCCCGCCGTACCGGTGGGGCACTCGTTGCCGTCCTCGTCGCGTATGACCACCTCGCCGAGGATCGCCTTGCCCACCGTGCCCGGGTGGGCCAGCCACTCGGCGGTGTCGCAGAAGGTGAGCCCGTTGGCCTCGGTGGCGCCGTAGTACTCGTAGATGATCGGGCCGAACCACTCGATCATCTGCTCCTTCACCGGGACGGGGCACGGCGCGGCGGCATGGACGATGGCTTCCAGCGACGACACGTCGGCCCCCGCTCGGACCTCGGCGGGCAGCTTCAGCATCCGGGAGAACATGGTGGGCACCACTTGCGAGTGGGTGATGCGGTAGCGGGCCACCAGCTCGAGGTACTGCGCCGGGTCGAAGCGCTCCATGATCACGCTGGTCGCCCCGAGGCGGACGGCGCCGGACACACTGCCCAGCGGGGCCGAGTGGTACAGGGGCGCCGGCGACAGGTACGTCATCGAGTCGGTGAGCTGGAAGACCTTGGCCACGAAGCTCATGATCGGCAGCGGGTCGCCGGGGTGGACGTCGGGCAGCGGCCGCAGGATCCCCTTGGGCCGGCCCGTCGTGCCCGAGGAGTACAGCATGGCGGTGCCGAGCTCTTCGTTGTCGATGGGCTCGGTCGGGAACGGCGCGACCGCCGCCTCGTAGGGGTCGTAGCCGCTGTGGGGCCCGTCGCTGTCGACCATGAGCCACCGCTCGACGTCCGGGCACAGCCCCGGCAGCGCCACGGCGACGTCTCGCTGGGCCGCCGACGTGATGACGACGCGGGCCTGGCAGTCGTTGACGATGTAGGCAACCTCGTCAGGCGACAGGTACGAGTTCACGCAGGTGTAGTAGACGCCCGTGCGCTCGCCGGCACTGCAGCACTCGACCATGCGCGGGTTGTTCTCCATGAAGATGGCGATGTGGTCGAGCCGGCGGATGCCGCTGGCCCGGAGCAGGTGGGCCAGCTGGTTGGCACGCCGCTCGAGCTCGCCGAAGGTGACCGTGACGCCCGACGTGGCCATGACGAGGGCGGGCTGGTCGGCGCGCGTCTTGGCGTACTCCCCCGGATACATGGGCGCGCAGACTACGACGCCCCGCCGAACCGAACCGAGTTAGCACCCTTTACGACGCATATCGCACCAGAACGGTGCCGGGATCAGTTGAGGCGGGCGGTGGCGGTGCCCGACAGGACGACGTCGCCGTCTTGGTTCTTGGTCTCCACCGTCAGGTCGGCGAGGCTGGCGCCGTCCTCCTCGCGGACGGCGGTGACGGTGGCGGTGGCCGTGAGCGTGTCGCCCGGCCACACCTGCTTCACAAACCGCACCCCGTAGTTGGTGAGCGCCTCCACGCCGAACCAGTCGGTGAGCACCCGCCCGGTCATGCCCATGGTGAGCATGCCGTGGGCGAAGACCGACGGATAGCCGGCGACCTCGGTGGTGAACCGGTCATCACTGTGGAGCGGGTTGTAGTCGCCCGACGCCCCGGCGTATTGCACGATCTGCGTGCGGGTGAGGTCGTCGACGACGACCTGGCTCTGCGAATCGCCAACCTTCACGTCTGCCATCTCAGGCCTCCTGCTCCACGACCTTCTCGGTGCGGACGCCGACGCCGCGGGCCGTGACGATGAGCTCGCCGTCCTGGTTGCGGTACTCCGTGATGAACTCGTTGAACACGAGCTTGCCGCCCCGGCGGCCCTGCTTCTCCCATGTCTCGCCCGGCTTGTTCGTGCCCGTCAGCACGTCGCCGGCGCGCAGCGGCCGGTGATAGATGTAGTGCTGCTCGGCGTGCAGACCGCCTCCGCCGCCACCACCACCGCCGCCCCCGCCGCCCTTCTTGACACCGGTGGCCTCCTTGCCCGACCCGAACCACGACTGGCCCGGCTTGGGACGGAGGAAGTAGTCGGGATCGAACTGGGCGCTCGCCTGCACGAACGTGGGCGGAGCGGGCACCGGCTCGGCGCCGGTCATGGCGCCTTCGAACGCCGGGTTGGTATCGCCGATCGCCCTGGCGAACAGAAGGATGTGCCCGGCCTCGACCGGGAACCGCTGAATGTCGGCCATCGCTCCTCCATCGGGTTGTCTACGGGTGGATCATCGCATCGGGCGCCGGGCCGGCGCACACCGGGTGCGGGCGGTCAGGCCACGGCCCCGGCCCCCTTCAGCTCGACGATGGTGTCCCAGTCGTAGCCCAGGTCGAGCAGCACCTCCTCGGTGTGCTGAGCCATCTCGGGACTGGGGCCGGCCGGCGTCCACCGGCTCGTGCCGAAGTCAACCGGCGTGGCCACCATGCGGGCCGTGTCGCCCTCACCGGTCGGCGCGTCGACGAAACAGCCGGCGGCGACGGCCTGGTCGTCCGTGATCAGCTCGTGGGTGGCCTGCACCGGCGCCCACCACACGCCGGCGGCATCGAAGACGGCCGCCCACTCGGCGCGGGTCCGGGTGGCGAACACGTCGTCGAGCTCGGCCACGAGGGCGGCGGCGTGCAGGGCGCGGGAGAACAGGTCGACGAAGCGGGGATCGTCGGCCAGGTCGGTGCGATCGATGGCGGCCAAGAGGACCGGCCAGTGACGGTCGCCCTCCAGCCCCAGCAACCAGAACCGGCGACCGTCGCTCCCGGCGTAGTCGACGATGAGCGGGTTCGGCGCCGTGGTGCGCGTCATCGGCACCGTCGGCAGGCCGGTGCGGAGGTTGATGCTCGTGTCCCACCCGAGCATGTAGGCGCCGATCCGCAACAGCGACGTACTGACCAGCTGGCCCTGGCCGGTGCGCTCGCGCACGAAGAGGGCGGCGGCCACGCCGCCGGCGGCTGCCATCCCGGTCATGTGGTCGCCCATGCCGCCCCGCTGGTACGGCAGCACGGTGGCATCGGGCGCCAGCGCGGCGGCGACGCCGGCGCGCGACCAGAACGACCCGACGTCGTAGGCGGGCCGATGCCGCTCGGCACCGTCGAGGCCGAGGCCGGTCACGCTGGCGTACACGAGACGCGGATGGCGGGCCGTCAGCGTGACGTGGTCGAGCCCGGCTCGCTCGAGGGCGTCGAGACGCAGGTTGGTCACGAACACGTCGGCCCGGGCGATCAGGTCCTCCAGCACCCGGCGGCCCCGCTCGGTGGCGTAGTCCAGGCCGATCGACCGCTTGCCCCGGTTGTCGAGCTCGAAGGGCGGGTTCACCTCGTAGCCGAGCGCCGCCTCGAAGTAGGCGGCCATCCCGCGGAACGGGTCGCCCGTGAGCGGCTCCACCTTGACGACCTCGGCGCCCCAGTCGGCCAGGATGGCGGCACAGCTGGGCCCGGCCACCCAGAATCCGAGTTCGACGACGTTGATGCCCTCCATCGGTCCAGCCATGCGCCACCCCCCGATCGGCAACCGCTCGGGAAATCTAGGCCGCTACGGTCGCCGGGACCCTGCTCGGCGGCTGGTGGCGCAACGTCTGGGTGGGGGCGGCGTGGCTGTTCCACGTGTCGATCGCGGCCGTGATGGCGATCGCCTTCCCGTACCCGCTCTACGGCGTGGCGTTCGCGCCGTTCTTCGAAGTGGAGCGGGCCGTCGGGTGGGTCCGTCAGCTCGTCACGCGTGGACGACGCGGATTCCGTGGCGGCGCATCGACTGCTTGAACCAGACCGTGGAGATGGCGATGGCGCTGCCCGTGATCACCCACGAGCTCAGGGATTTCGCCCACACGTAGGTCTGGACGGGCTGACTGACGAGCAGGCCGATGGTGAGCCCGGCGTTGGCGAGCTGCACGCCGGCCCACAGGACGGTGGCGCCGTGGAAGTAGCGGCGTACGGGCGCCTGGGCGAGGAACGGGGTGGGCAGCGGGCAGAAGTCGGACGCCAGGCGCTCGACCATCGGCGTGCGACTGGCCAGCGACGCCAGGAAGATGGCGGCTACGGCCACGTTGGTGAGCGTCGGCTGGAGGAAGTAGAGGAACAGTGAGCCGGTGCCGAAGGCGACGGCCGTGCGGGCGGTGAGGCCGAAGGCGCCGAGCAGCAGCAGGCCGGGGACCCGGCGTCGCCTCACGAGCCGGCGGCCGATGGCGAGATAGGACCAGCCCAGCGCCACCAGCAGGGCCGTCGACTTCCCCGAGAGCATGAGAGCGCCGTAGAAAAGAACGAGCGGGATCAGCGACGCCTCGATGACGTGGCGGCCGGCGTGGCGGGACAAGGTCCTCAGCCGAGGGATTTCGATGTGATTCGCCAACCTTCGGTGCTGCCTGCTCTCTCGGAGGGCTCGGCGACACCGAATCCCGGGGTTTCATGATGGCAGACCGGTCTCGCCCGCCGCTGTGCGCCATTCGGCCTATGTGCGGTGGTCGAGCAGTCCGTCCAAGTCATGAACGATGATCGACCGGCGACCGGTCGAGATGAGCCCGTGGCCCCGCAACGTCGTAAGGGCCCGGGCGACCGACTCGCGCGACGCCATCACGTAGCCGGCCAACTCCTCTTGCGACAGCGTGGTGATCTCGATCCCGCCGGTCACCGTCCGCCCGTCGTGCTCGGCCATCTCGGCCAGGTAGCCCGCCACCCGTCCGAGGGTGGGCTGCGAACCGAACTCGATCTGGCGGCGGTCGGAGTCTCGGAGCCGGTCCATGATCTTCCCGACGACGAGCATCAGCACCCGGGGCCTCGGCTCGAGGAAGGCGAGGAACACGGGGCCGGTCATCACTTGGGCCTCGACGGCACCGAGCGCCACGATGCTGGCCGTGCGAGCGACGTCGTCGGCGGTGAGGGCGGCCAGCTCGCCGACGAGCTCGCCGGGGCCCCGCACGGCGAACAGGACCTCCTGACCGCCCGCCGTCGTGGCCACGATCTTCACCCGGCCCTGCCGGATGACGAACACGTGGTTGCTGTGCTCGCCTTCGCGCAGGAGGAATCCGCCTCGACGGAACGCACGACGCCGACCGATGGCGTCGAGGGCGATGCGATCGGGCCCGGTCAGCAGCGTCAAGAAGCTGCCGGTCACCGGCGTCATGGGCGGACGATAGTTCCGCCCCGACGACGCCCAGAGCGAGCGCCGACAGGCGCAAGCGTGGCCCGAGCGGCACGGCGCCGAAGGCGCCGAGAGCGGGAGACACGGCTCCCTGAGTCGCATGACGGTCGGACGTACTGGCGGATGCTCTCAGCGCAGTGTCAGACCGCCCTTGACCGCCGAGGGCACGGGTCGCGCCGCCCTCGGCGCCACCCGCCGCCACCGCAGCCGTGGCAGCCAGGCCGCCAG
>JBKOXV010000225.1:0-7845 GCA_046725105.1 bacterium
CAAAATGCGTCGCATCATCGAGTCTGGTTTGACGACCAGTCGCAGGACGGCGTTCTGATCCGTCAGCCGTTGGTGCAGGGAGACGATCGCGGTGAGCCCAGTGCTGTCGATGAAGCTGAGCCGCCGAGCGTCCAAGATCACGAGTTCGAGGTCACCGTCGATGTCAACGGCGAGCCCGGAAGCTTCCGCGATGTCGAGTTCGCCCGCGACCTCGACGAGCATGGCCGGTCCGCTTCGCTGGATGTTCACTTCGGCCGCCATGGCGTCGCCCTTCCTCACTAGAACAGGCAAGGCGGAGGCGGGATCTTGGCGACCGGAGGCTTGCGGATAAATCTCTACACCGAGGCCGGCTCTAGCGGCAATGAGTGTCAAGTGCGACTAACATGACCTGCGCGTTCGCAACAGTAAATAGCCCGAACGGGTGATTCGCTGCTCGATGGCTGCTCGCCCGAGCACCTAGACCAGCGAGTCTGGCCCGGATAGGCGTGCAGGACCGAGCGTCCGGAGTTCAACGCCGGTCGACTTCTCACCCGTCAGGGGCAGCGCTGGCGGCGGGCGACTCATCACCGTCTCTCGACGACCGGTGCCGGCAGCGGCTCGGGCCGCACGGTGAGACCTGCATCTGCAGCGGCGCGTCGCGTCGGTCGTGGGCCGTTGCGCGTCTCGGCAGGAAACACCCGTCGGATCGCGAGCCCGGTTCCCGCCGATCGCCGTCAGCTGCTACCCGACGCTTCGATCGTCCCCTCTGCGAGGGTAACTCGGCCCTCCTGCGGCGAGCAGCATGTGCGTGGCGCGCTATTCGGGAGTGATCGCCTGCTCACGGTCAGCCACGCTCTGGTGGGCCAGCGCGTCGAGCTGCTCGTCGCCGGCCTCCTCGACTGCGATCAAGGTGTCGTCGGCCTCCGTCGACGACCTAATGAGTTCGTCCAGCTTGCGCTGCATGGCCGAGGTGTGCGTTTCTGCGTGTGCAGGATGACGAAGACCATCACGAAGATCACTGAGCCCGTGACGCCGTGCAAGGTGCTCTGCCATCACGTTGAACTCGGTGGACGAGATCAGCCCTCGGGTTCGGTGCGTCGACCAACGCGCCCGACCAGCTCGACGCGCCGCCGAGACCGCCTGGCGACGCGGCGTTCCGAGTCCAAAACTTGGCGTGAAGCCGTCGGCGGAAACGCAGCACCAGCTGTCAATGCCGGGCGCGGGCGGCCGCGTCTAACGCCTTCCACTCAGCCAGACGGAGCTGCGGTCGAGGCACCAACGTCCTCCGACGGCGAAGCTGGCGAGCACTCGTCTTGATGGCTGTACTCACAGAACAGAGACCCGTCACCAAGGCTGTCGATTTCGGCCCGCAGCGCGCGGCATGAGTGCACCAGGTTCCACACGTGCTCTACGTACCCAGCGTCGCGGCGTTCAACCGTGCTGACGATGTGACATCCGCCCGCGCTAGCTCGACTCGCGAGCCCGTGAGGATTGCCCTAGAGCCAGGCACCGCGCCTCGGCGGCCCTCACATAGAGCCGCTATAGACCGGTTCCCCCGAGCCTGCTCGATGAGCGTCACGGGCTGAAATGGAGCGAAAGCGTCAAACGCCTAGTCCCGGTGCTGTTCGGCCCGCTGCTCGGCTTCACGCGCCGCCGCCTTGGCCCGGGCCGCCTCGGCATCAGCCTCGTGCCGAGCGACGTCGCGCTGGGCGTCGGCCTTGTCCTGCTGAGCTCGGCCTTCGTCCTCCAGGTGCTCTTTCCCGGTGACCTTGCCGAACACCTCTTTGGCCTTGCCCTTCACGTCTTCGACGATTCCTTCCACGCCGTGCTCGGCGCCACTCTTCTCGCTCATGTGTGCTCCTTCCAGGTTGGGCCTGTCGAGATCTTCCTCGATGGCCCGGGTCGTAAACCTGCCTGCGTCGAATGAGGACGGGCCGCCCTCCTCGGCCGAATCACCCCGTGGAGGTCGCCGGTAGGAAGGGTCGTCGTCCACGACGTCCAGCTGGCCACCGTGGCCTAGGTGCCACAGCTCTCGTCCGACGATCTGCACGGCGCCGCCGGCGGGAATGGCGAGGAGGGCGCCGAGGAAGCCGAACAGCTCGACGCCCACCAGCACGCTGACGAGCACCGCCAAAGGGTTCAAGCGGACCGTGCGAGCCATGATCGTGACTTGCAACACGTGGTTCTCGAACTGCTGGTACACGACGAAGAAGATGAGCACGCCGATGCCGGCCGGGATCGAGTGGAGAAAGGCCACGAGCACGGCCGGCGCCGCCCCGAGCGTGGCACCCACCAAGGGGATGAGATCCGCGAAGCCAACCCAGAGAGCCAGCACCTCCTTGAACGGGATGCCCGCCACCCAGAAGCACACGTAGCTCGCCGCTCCGGCGATCACGCTGATGATCAGGTTCCCAGTCACGTACCCGCTCACCGCTCGGGCACACTCGACACCGGTACTCCGGACTTGTTCGCGGCGCCGGCTCGGGATCATGCCGAGCACGCCGTCGACCAGCCTGTGACCCTGGAGCAGCATCAGCACCGTGAGCACATAGATCGTCAGCACGGAGATGGCCACGTTGCCAGCCGCACGGACGAGCCGGAGGCTGTTGGAACCGAGTTGGTCCGTGAAGTTCTGGATCTCCGCCTGGTGGTCCTGCGCCCATCGATCGAGGTGGAAGCGTCGGACGAGCCCGCCCAGTGGGCCTCGGCCTTGTTGAGCCTCATTCACGTAGTCGGAGAAGTTGGTCGCCAGATTCGATGCCTGACGGACCAGCGGCACGGCAATGGCGACGATCACCCCGAGCACCACCAAGGTGGTGAGCGTCACGACAAGGCCAACGGCGAGCCCGCGCCGTAGGTGGACTCGGCGCTCGAAGACCTCGACCGCCGGCGCCAGCACCACGGCGAAGAATCCCGCAACCACCAGCCAGGCGACCACCCGGCGTAGCTCTACCAACAAGAACATCGCGACGACGACGCTGAGAACGGCGAACACCGCGGCGTAGTACCGGCGCCACGGGATCTCTCTGCCGTGTCCATCGGCCGTCGCAACAGCTCTCGACCGGGCCGACGAGTACGGCTCAAGAGGAGCGCCCTGGTCGACCGCCATCTCCGGCTGTATACCCAGGGTGCGGGCGCGCGAGACGGGCGGAGGAGTGGCCGCACGATCCGAACCGGCCGGCTCGGGGTCCGCCGTGGTCGTCCGCCGCCCTCATCGTCGGGTCGCTGCCCACTGAGGGCTATCCGGCCGGTCGGGGCGGGGTACTTGCGCTCATGCGATTCCGGCCAAACGCCCAACTCGACGCCAGCCAAGTCTCCGACCGGCGGGGCTCGCGGTTCGGAGTACGCCCTGGTCTCGCACTCGCCGGCGGCGGCGGCTTGGTCGGTGTGGTCGTTGCGATAATCCTGGCCCTGACCGGAGTGGGCGGCGGAGGCGGCAGCGACGGTTTCAGCGTGGCCGGGCAACAGAGCGACGATCTAGCGAGCACCTGCCACACCGGGGCCGACGCCAACCAACGTGAGGACTGCCGCATCGTTGCCGTCGTGAACTCCGTCCAGGCGTACTGGTTGCAGGCCCTGCCCGGCTACACACCAGCCGACACGGTCTTCTTCACCGGTCAAACCCAGACCGGCTGCGGCTTTGCATCGTCGGACGTGGGCCCCTTCTACTGTCCCGCCGACCAGCAGGTGTACATCGACCTCGGCTTCTACGACGAGCTACGCCAGCGTTTCGGCGCGCACGGCGGTCCCTTCGCCGAGGCGTACGTCATCGCTCACGAGTACGGGCACCACGCTCAGGACCTGCTGGGCACTTCAGCTCAGGTCCAACCGGGCACTGGTCCCAAGTCCGATTCGGTCCGCCTCGAGCTGCAGGCCGACTGTTACGCCGGGGTATGGGCCGCGCACGCCGTCCAGACGTCGTTCATCGAGAACCTCACGGACAACGACATCGCCGACGGCTTGAACGCCGCCGCGGCCGTTGGCGACGACCGGATCCAACAAGGTGCGACAGGACGCGTCGACCCCGAGACCTGGACGCATGGATCGGCGACGCAGCGACAGAAGTGGTTCTCCATCGGATATCACAGCGGCGACCCCAACCAGTGCAACACGTTCGCTCCCGACGCGCTCTAACCGTGGGCCGGCCGGGTGACCGGGCCGTCGTACAGCTCCTGGAGACGTCCTGAACGACGAGTACGCTGCCTGAACGTGGGCGATCCGCCCTGCTGGGCGCACCTGTTCGACGGCAGCGAGCTCACGGGCGACGCCGCTCTCGCCGACCTCGTCCGCCGTCTGGCCGACGCCGCGATCATCGCGGACGCCACAGGCACGATCGTCTTCTGGAACGACGCTGCCGAGCGCCTCTTCGGCTGGTCACCCGAGGAAGCGGTCGGCCAAACGCTTGACTTGATCGTCCCCGAACGTCTCCGAGACCGCCACTGGTCCGGCTACCACCGCGTCGTGGCCACCGGTCAGACCGAGTACGGCTCCAAACTCCTGGAGGTGCCCGCCCTCCATCGCGACGGACGAACACTGTCGATCAGCTTCACAGTCACCTTGCTCTACCGGCCCGACGGTCCGGTCCAGGGCATCGCCGCCGTCCTGCGCGACGACACCATTCGTTGGCAAGAGCGACGGGCGCTCACGAAGGAGTTGGCTCGCTTGCGCACCGGCGCGGCCGAGGCGCGCTGATCGCCGTATGACTTCATGGTCCGCCGCGCCAGTGGTCGATGCGATGGTGGTCGGGTCGGAACCCATGCTCGATGCCCCAGAGGACAGCTTGGGTTCGGCGCATGACACCGATCTTCCGATAGGTCGTGCGGATGTACGACTTCACCGAGTTGATGCTCAGGAACGTCGTCGCCGCAATCTCAGCGTTGCTCTTCCCTTGTGTGATGAGGGCGAGGATCTCCGACTCACGATCGGTCAGACCCTCGGATCGCCCGGGCCAGTCGAGGCCGCCCGATGGACGAGCCTTTCCGGGCGGGACGCTGATCACCGTCTCGCCGCGCTGGATCGCTTCCAAGGCGGCGACCAGTTCTCGGGCTGGCAACGTCTTGGAGAGATAGCCGCTCGCGCCCTTGCGCAGGGCATCGTCGATCAGGCGTGGGTGGAAGTTCCATGTGTAGACGACGACACGCCCGGCGTTCGGGTGCGCGATGAGTACGTCGATCTCGTCATGGTCCGCCTCGGGCTGGGCAAAGGTGTCGTAGAGCACGATGTCCACAGGATCGGTCACCGGTTCATTGGTGTCCATCTCGGCGACCACGATGCGGTCTCGGTACCGGTCGAACATGTGGGCCAGCCCGATCAGCACTACGTCGTAGTCGTCAACCAGTGCGACCGAGATGGGACGCGGCGCAACACGCTGACTCACGGCGGCGAACACTAAGTACCCCTAAGGGTGTATTCAAGGTCCCACAGAGGTGATTCAGTGAGGCGGGAGAATCACAGAGGAGATCGATGGCAGCACTGTTGTGGATCGTGGCGGTGATCTTGGTCATCGCCGGGATCGTGTCGTTGGTGAGGGGACAGGTCGTCGCTGGAATCGTGCTGATTGTCGTCGGTCTCCTCGTCGGGCCCGGCGGCGTGAGCATCTTCACCTAGATGTATCGAAAAGCCTCGACCGATGCCATCGGAGGTCCCGCTCGTTTGGAGCGGGACCGATCCCAGAACCACGGAATGAGCCCGGTTGACTGACCGACTGCGCTACCCCGGCGAGGAGCAGGTGGATTCGCAAGGCAAAATCAGATGGACCCGCGCAGCCGTTCCGGTCGCGCATCTGTGGGGCGAGTTGGACATGGCGAACGCTGTCGACGTGTTCGCTGCCATACGGACGGGACTCGATGGTACGGAACTGGTTGTCGACTTGTCGGATGTGGCGTTCATCGACTCGAGTGCTCTTGCGCAGCTCGTCGCGCTGGCCAGGGAGGTGGCGGTACGCGTTGTCGCACCTCGGGAGCAGGGGCCGAGCCGAGTCCTCGAACTGACCGGCTTGACTAATGTCCTACCGACCTTCGCGACGGTCGAAGCCGCACTCGACTCCCCCCGACGCTGAACACTGTTGGCAGCCTGGGGTGTCCGGGCGTGCGCCGAGGCGCTACGGCCGTGCCTCGACAGCCGGTGTCGGCGGAAAGTTCAGTTGTCGAGGCGTGCGAAACGCGCTGGGTTGTCGCGTAGGACCGCGGTTCGCACCGCCGGGTCGAACTGGTCGAGGCCCTTGTCGGCGGCGGCCAACGCGCCGGGGTAGGTGCAGTCGAAATGCGGGTAGTCCGACCCCCACAGCACGCAGCCGGTCAGCCCCATCTCGGTGAGCTGGCGGAGGTCGTCGACCTCGTCAGGCTCCCACGTCACGAAGCACTGCTCACCGAACGCGTCGCTGGGCCGGCGCTCCAGCCACGGCACGAGGTGGCGCATCTCGTCGAAGTGCTCGTCCATGCGCCGCAGCCAGTACGGCAGCCAACCCAGCCCGGCCTCAAAGAAGCCGACCCGGAGACAGCGGAAGCGGTCGAGCACCCCACCGCAGATTGTGTCCATCATCGCCGCCATCTGCTCGAACGGGTGGCACACCATGTGCGTGAAGAACATGTTCGTGTAGCGGGTGGTGGCGAAGCTCGGCATCCGGCTGCCGAAGCTGCCGTGGAACACAACGGCGAGGTCATGGTCCTGTGCGGCGGCCCAGAACGGCTCGCACTCGGGGGCGTCCACGGCCAGGCTGTGATAGCGCTCAGGGCGGATCGTGACGCCCCGCAGCCCGAGACCGGCGGCCCGCTCGAGCTCTCGCACCGCCTCACCGACGTCCTGCAAGGGCGCAATGCCGAAGGCGAACAGGCGGTCGGGGGCGGCCGCGCAGAAGTCCGCCGCCCAGTTGTTGTAGGCCCGGGCGTTGGCGGCGGCCACCGCCGGGTCCTCGATGTCGCCGGCCAGGAGGTAGATCGACGGGAAGAAGACGGCGCGGGCGAAGCCCTCCTCGTCGAGGACGGCGACGCGGGCAACAGGGTCGTAGCCGCCGCGCAGGAGGTTGGCCCAGCGCACGGGGGTGTCCGGATCGCTGAAGGCACCCGGGTGGCAGGTCGGTGCCGGGTTCACGCCCGAACGGGCGCGGCCCTCGATCCACAGCTCGTCACGATCGTCGGTCGTCCGTACTTGGATCACGAGGTCTCGATAGGCCGGCTCGGCGTACTCCTCCCACACTGCTGGTGGCTCTACGACGTGGCCGTCGCTGTCGACGACCCCCGACGGCGTGGGCATAGCCGCCTCCCCAGGACGCGCTCTGTTCCGATGCTATCGCCGCACGCGTGCGCGCCCCATGGGATGTCAGCCGGCGGTCGGTCAAAGCGACGGGTTCCCCCATGGGGGCCGGAGGTCGCCGAGAACATCTCCTCGATTCGGTCACGGGCGCCGTCCCGCCGTTCTCGGATCCTCGAGATGCGTTCGGTCTTTCGACCACGTACCCGAGCCTCAGGCCGGGAGATATGGTCGGCCGGAACACTGCCAAGCTGTGGATTCGACCTCGAGGCCATGGGCGCGCCTGCGGGGCAGTGACTCGGAAGCGAGGTAGCTAGCGCGTGACCGCTCGGACGAAGAGGTCCTGGGTGCACGTCACGAGCAGATTCCCCGACGGATCGAACCCATGTCCGACTGTGATGCCGACGCCACGTGCGACGGTGGGGCTCGTGACGGTGAACCGCAACTCGGACGCCTCCAACGTGCCCGTCCAGAACCGCAGGCTGTGGCCGACGACGGCGGTGAAATACGCGCTCTTCGTGCGGTACCCGACGCCGTCGAAGGGCCGCAGCGCTGGCGCCATCATGAGATGGTCGGTGGCGTAGGCCACGTAGGCGCGCCGCCAGGTGCCGTCGGGCA
>JBKOXV010000089.1:0-5743 GCA_046725105.1 bacterium
GCGTCTCACCGGCGCCGCCGCCGTCGCCGGCACCCTCGCCATCGGCGGCGCCATGGCGGCCGGCGCCTCGAGCGGGTCCGCCACGCCGGCCTCCGACTCGACCACGACGTCAACGCCCGCTTCGACCGCCTCCACGACGGCGGCCACGACGGCATCGACCAGCGCGTCGACCTCGGCGACGACCAGCGCCTCGACCACGACGTCGTCGACGACGTCCACCACCGTCCGCAGCAGCGCGACGACGGCCACGCCGTCGACGAAGGCGACGACGTCGACCAAGGGCTCCTAGCGCACCGCGGCCGCCACCGCCCGCCACTGGTCGAGGGGCGCCGCCGGGCCGGCGCTCAGCAGGCTGAAAGCGACGTGATCGGCCCCGGCCTCACGCAACGCGTCGGCCCGGCTCGTGATGGCGGCGCCGTCGCCCCAGGCGATGAGCCCGTCGACCAGCCGATCGGCGAGATTGTCGATCTCGTCGGCCGAGAAGCCCATACGCCGGAAGCTGGCCTGGTAGCCGGGCAGCGTGCCGAGGAACCCCAACGGCACCCGGGCCAGGCGACGAGCCTGCTCCGGGTCGGTGGCCAGCACGCCCAGCTGCTCGACGGCCAGCGTCGTGTCGTCGCCGATCACGGATCTGGCCTGCCGGGCGTAGTCGGGCGTGACGAGCACCGGAAAGGCGCCCGCCGCCCGGTCACGGGCCAGTCGCAGCATCCGCGGCCCGAGGGCCGCCATGACCCGCCGTGACACGGGCACCGACTCCAGCACGTCGAGGTACCCGCCGAGCGTCGTGAGCGGATCGGCGCCGTGGGCGCCGCCCAAGCCGACGACGAATCGGCCGGGTGCCATCGCTTCCAGCTCCGCGTACAGCTCGGCTACGTCGGCGGCGGGAAACCGGTCGACGGAGATGATGCCGGTGGCGATCCGCGCCGACGTGGTGGCCTGCACCACTTCGGAGACCAGGCCCAGACTTGTCATCGGGCCGCCGGTCAGCCAGATCGTCGAGAAGCCGAGGCCCTCGAGCTCGACGGCGTGGTCGACGAATCCCTCGGCCGCCGGGCTGACGACCGCGCCGAACCGCCCGAGGTTGATCCGGGGCATCGACTAGGCCTCTTCCGTGATGATCCGGCGATGGGCCAGCTTCCACCCGTCGGCGATGCGCCGCAGCGTGTCGTGATAGTGCCCGACCATGCTGACCGTCGGCGTCGTGTCGGTGTGCTGGACGAACAGGAAGTAGGAGTGCGCCTCGGCGATGTCCGAGCCGTCGACGGCCACCCACAGCGTGGTGTTCATGTGGCGGCTGTGGGTGCCCGGGCCCTGCAGGCCGCTGGCGCGGCGCTCCATGGCTCCGGCGAGGATGTCGGCGTGGCCCTGGCGGCGATCGCCGGCCCGCTCCCAGATGGCGTCGTCGGTGAACAGGGTCAGGTAGACGTCCAGGTCGCCGTAGTCGGCGAGGTGGCCCAACCGGGCCAACAGGTTGCGGATCTCTCGCTCGTCGGTGTTCAGCTGCTCGGCCGTGGCTCGTGTGGTCTCGCTCATGCGCGCCTTCCTAGCCGTTTCACGCTCGTTCATCCACGCCTGACGTGGTTCAGCAAGCGTGAAACGGATTAGAACGGCGGACGATGCACGGGGCTGCGGTCGTGGTCGGCGTGGGGGAGTCGACGTACTACCGGCGCGGCGGCGCCACCGAGTCCGAGTTCCAGCTGGCGTGCATCGCCATCCGCAACGCCGTCGAGGACGCCGGGTTGCGGATGCAGGACGTCGACGGGCTGGCGTCGTACATGGACCGCAACGAGCCGGTCCGGCTCAGCGCTGCCCTCGGCACGGGCGACATCCACTTCACGGCCCAGACCTTCGGCGGGGGCGGCAACGGGGCCGGTGCGGCCGTGACACTGGCCGATGCCGCCATCACCGCCGGCTACGCCACCACCGTCGTCGTCTACCGCGCCCTGGCTCAGGGCCAGTTCCACCGGTACGGCCGGGCCGGGCGGCTACGGCGGGTCGGCGGGGCCGGGGCGTACACCGCGCCGTACGGGCTGGTGACGCCGGCGCAGATCTGCGCCATGCAGACGATGCGCTTCATGCACGAGCACGGCGTCACGCAAGACACGCTCGCCGAGATCGTGTTGACCAGCTACGCCCACGCCCAGCGCAACCCCCGGGCGATCCGGTACGGCTCGCCGCTCACCCGGGAGGAGTACCACGCGTCACGCTGGATCGCCGAGCCGTTCCACCTCTTCGACTGCTGCCCCGAGAACGACGGGGCGGCGGCCATCGTGGTGACGACGCCGGAACGAGCACGCGATCTGCGCACCCCACCGGTCGCCATCGTCGCCGCCGCCCACGGCCTGGCCGAGGGCAACGGCGTTCCCGCTTTCACCGACCCCGACTTCCCGACCGCGCACCATCGCGTCGTGGGCGAGCAATTGTGGAAGCGGGCCGGCGTGGGTCCCGGCGACATCCAGGTGGCGCAGTTCTACGAGAACTTCACTGGTCCCGTGCTCATGGCCATCACGGAGATGGGCTTCTGCGCCCCCGACGAGCTGAACGACTTCGTGGCCGACGGCAACCTCCGCGGACCCGACGGCGGCCTTCCCGTGAACACCAGTGGCGGCAATTTAGGTGAGGCCTACATCCACGGGTTCGGCAACGTGGTGGAGGCCGTCCGCCAGGTCCGCGGCGAGTCGACGTGCCAGGTCGACGGCGTCGAGCTCAGCCTGTCCGTGTCCGGCCCTGGCTTCGCGCCGGGGAGCGCCGTCTTGTTCGGGAGGTCGTGACCGTGCCCGGCCCGCTCCCGGACGACTGGGCCCTGCCGCTCGTCGACGACACCAACCGGGCGTGGTTCACGGCGCACGAGCTGGCGCTGCAGCAGTGCGCGGCGTGCGGTCGCGTCCAGCACCCGCCCGAGGAGGTGTGCCGGGCATGCGCGTCGATGGCGTTCGGCACCACCGTGGTGGCCCCGACCGGCACCGTGTACAGCTACACCGTGGTGCACCACGCCGTGAACGCCGCCCTCGAGGCGGCGGTGCCCTATGTGGTGGTGCTGGTGTGCCTCGACGACCGACCCGACGTTCGGGTCGTGGGCAATCTTCTCGGCGTGGACCGCGACGAAGTCGCCATCGGTCTGCCCGTCGAAGCGGTCTGGCAGGAGCGCCACGGCGACGACGGTGACACCGTCTGGTTGCCGCAGTGGCGGCGCCGCATCAACGTGTGAAGGAGGCAATCGAATGTCCATCGACGTGAAGAACGCCTGGCGCATCGGCAGCCCGGGCGTTGAGGGCTGGGCCCGCACGGCTCGGCCCGGCGACCCCGACAAGTACTTCATGGTGTCGGCCGACTGCCATGTCACGGAGTCGCTGGCCTTCCTGGCCACGATCGAGCCCGGGTACCGGGACCGGGTGCCGCACGTGGAGGAGCGCGACGACGGCGCCCAGTTCCTCGTCACCGAAGGCAACCGGCCCCAGCTCGTCCGGCCGGGCGCTCGCAGCGGGCCGGTGCAGGCGCAGCAGGACTACGAGCGAGCCGAGGACAACCGGTCGTCGCGTGAGCGGATGGAGGAGGAGGACGTGCTGCGGGCGGCCGCCGGTCGCAGCATCGAGCAGCGCCTCGAGGACCAGGCTCGTGACGGCGTCGACGTCGAAGTCGTGTTCCCGACGCTCGGCCTGCTGTGCTGGGCCACGCCCGACCCGGTCTTCGCCATGGCCATGTGCCGCACGTGGAATCGCTGGATCCACGACCACGTCGGATCGCACATGCAGGGCGAACATCCCCGCGTCCTGCCCATGGCGCTGATCGCGTCCGGCGACCAGGAGGGCGCCGAGCGGGAGATCCGGTGGGCCGCCGAGCACGGGTTCCGCGGCGTCTGCCTCGGCAACTCGCCGATCTACGGCCCCACCGAGCACGGCAAGCTGCAGTACAACGACCCGTCCTTCGAGTCGATGTGGACGCTGCTCGAGGAGACGGGTCTCGTCATCACCTTCCACGTCTCGACCGGCAAGGACCCCCGGGCCTCGGGCGGCAATGGCGGCGCCATCATCAACTACGTCTGCCATTCGATGGAGACCACCATCGAACCGCTCGTCCAGATGATCTCGTCGGGCGTGTTCGAGCGCCATCCCGGCCTGCGAGCAGGGCTGGTGGAGAGCGGCATCGGCTTCGTGCCGTGGCTCCTCGAGACCATGGACCACGCCTACCGGGCCCACCATTTCTGGGTGCGGCCGGTGATCCCCGAGCTGCCGTCGCACTACTTCCGGCGCAACTGCTTCGCCACCTTCCAGATCGACCACGTCGGTCTGATGAACGTCGAGGCGCTCGACCTCGTCGACAACATGCTGTGGGCGAACGACTATCCGCACCACGAGGGTTCCTGGCCGCATTCGGCCGACGCCATCGAACGCATGATGGGGCACCTCTCCGACGATTCGCGCGCCAAGATCCTCGGCCTGAATGCGGCGGCCGTCTTCGGCCTCAGCCCAACGGCGCCGGCGCGCTGATCAGCCGTTGTCGGCGGTGCTGCCGCCGGGCTTCCGGAGCCCTACGAGCCGGCGCAGGATGTCCCACCAGAACGGGGCGCCGAAGCTGATGGCGGCCATGGTGACGACGAGGCCGACGATCCGTCGCCAGTCGTAGAGCGACGACAGCCGATCGACGATGCCGGCGCCGAAGGACTGGCCCGGGTGGGACGGTTCGGCGCGGGCGAAGTCCACGTCGATGCCCTTCACCTGGGCGAGCCCGTTGGCGACGCACACGATGTCGGGTGCCGCCGTCGTCGTCGTGGTGATGCTGTCTTCGGGGGGGCAGCCCTTGGCGGCCAGGTCGGCGTTGGTGGCCGCCGCCACCGCGGTGCCCGTACTGGCGTAGGCGGTGCGCAGGTTCTCGTTGCGTTGGAGGTCGGATACCAGGCCCAGGGAGTCGACGCGCAGCCCCAGGGCGAAGGCGCCGAGGGCGATGACGACGCCGAGCAGGGTGACGACCAGCCGGACCTGGGAGCGGTAGATGGCGCTGAGACGCGCCATCTGGCCGTCGAACCACTCTTCGACGCCGTCGCGGAACCTCTTCACGTCGTCCTGGGCCACCTTGGCGATGGCCTGCAGCTGGTTCTTGAGCCGCCCGTCGGGCAGTCCGTCGATGAAGTCGGAGATCGACGCGGCGGCGTCCGGCCCGACCGTGGCCATTTCGATCAGGGCTTGCGAGAACACCGACGTCGGGATGTGGTTGATCCGCGTGCGCGTGTCGGCCTCGGGGTGGTTCTCGAGGGCCTGGATCGTTGCGGTGGCGTACAAGCGCTGCACGTTGGCGCTCGTTCCCGGCGGTGCGGCCGGGGATTCCGGGCGTGTCTCCATCGTGCTCCCCGGCAACCGGAGGGTGGTCGCGACCAGGCCCTTGGCGTCGGCATCGTCCAGCATCTGGGCCAAGGCGTGCCACAGCTGCTTGGCCCGCACCGCCAGCAGCCGGTTGATGAGCTCGTTCACGACGGCGACCGTGACGGCGAGCAGGAACCACACCAGCACGACGCCGATGGCGATGTCGATCCACTCCGAGTCGAACACGCGCGCTCCCTCACGCTCACCATGGCACGCGCCGGCTCCCGAGGCGCGGATACACCGCCCCGGCTCGGTTTGGCTGGGGCTCACCAGGAGCGGCAAGCTGGGACGACCGAAGCAGAGGAGTGCCATGGCCGGTCAGGTTCCGCTCGTCGACTACCTGGTGCTGGACGACCCGGCGCATCTCGTGGCCAACGAGTGTGTGG
>JBKOXV010000278.1:0-11035 GCA_046725105.1 bacterium
CCCCCGGTGGACGCGCCGGGACGGATCCAGCGCGCCGCCACCAGCGCCGTGACTGCGAGGAGGACGAAGAGGAACACGAACCCGCCGGCGGCGAGGACCGTGAGGTCGAGCTGGACGCCCGAAGAGGGCTCCGCTCGACCCACCATGCCCAGAGGGAACAGACCCGAGGCCAGCACGGCCAACCCCTGCCCGAGAACGACGCCCACGAGCAACGCGGGGGCCACGGCGAGCACGCCCGCCCACCAGCGTTCGAGCGGCCGCATCCCCAGCGCGGCGAGGACGCGCCCGTCGCCGCTCCGGCCGGCGAGGTGCCGGGCGACGGCCTGGGCCACGACGAGGAGCCCGACGACGCCGACCACGGCCGCAGCGGCGAGGAGGCCGTTGCGCTGCATGCGGCCAGAACGCTCGAGGACAGTGACCGCCGCCGAGATGCCGAGCACGGAACCATCCTCGACGCGGGGCGACACCTCGGCCACGAAGGCGTCGACATCGCCGCGATCGCGGAGATGGACGCCGGTCCATGACGCCGGCCGGTAGAGCTCCCGCCACGCCCCGCCGATCAGATTGGGCGAACCGAACGCCAGCCCGGGAATGGAAGGGTCCTCAGTCACATCCGTCGGGAGGCGCACGATGCCGACGATCGTGGCAGTGCCGAGCGTCTGGGGTTCGCAGCCGTCGAAACACGGAAGGGTGTCCAGGTTCACCTGCTGGCCGGCCCGGAAGCCGTACGTGGTCGCGGCGCGCTCGTTCACGACGATCTCGTCGGGCGCGTCGGCGCCGTAGAGCCGGCCGGCGATGAGCACCAGCTGGCCGAAGATCGACTCGCCCCGAGGCGTCACGACGGCGAAGGCGTGCTCGCCAGGCGGCATCGGCTCCGGCGCCAGCAGGGCGAGGTCGTTGCGGTCGACCTTGCGCACCCTTGGATCGGACGTGATCGAAGCCAGCAATTCCGGGCTCGGCTCCGGCCCGGTGTTGACGAGGGCATCCGCGGGGTCGACGGCGTCGACATAACGCTCGAACGCGGTGCCGGCCCGGCGGGCGCCGGCCGTGAGGGCCAGCGTCGGGCCGACGCCGAGGGCGACCAACACGGCCAGCAGGGCCAGGGCTCCCACTCGGCGCCGCATGTCGACCCCGGCCCAGATGGCGGCGGCTCGCACGGCTCCTCACTCGCTCCTCAGCGCATCGGCGGGCCGCAGCCGCGCCGCCCGATGGGCCGGCCAGATCGACAGGGCGGCGGCGATGGCGGCCACGCCCAGCACCACCAGACCGAGACCGGCAACGTCGACGTCGACGTACACGAACACCCGGGACAGTTCGGCGAGTGCCGTCCACACGACCCGGCCGAGAACCAGCCCGAGGGGCAGGCCGACCGCGCCAGACACCAACGCCAGCGTGGCGGCGTGCCAGCGCACGATGCCACGGGCCTGCCCGGGTCGGAGCCCGAAGGCTCGGAGAACGGCGAGGTCGGCTTGGCGACGCCGCACGGCGAGGACGAGGGCGTGGCCGGTCGCGGCGGTAGCGAGCACGGCGACGAGTGCGGCGACGAGGAGGGGCACGACGCGTATGTCCTCGACCAGGACGATCGACACCGGTCTGGCTCGTTCGCGGACAGCGAGGCCGGCCGCCCGCCACTCGTCCCGAATGCTCGCCGAGTCGTCGGGATCACGAAGGCGGACCAACGCCACGTCGGCGAGGTCGAAGTCGGACGTCATGTCAACGGCGCACAGCTGCTCGAAGCCGTCCAGCGTCATGACCGACCCGTCTTCGGGATAGTTGTTGCCGACGTTCGGAACGATCGCTTCCCCGACGATCTCCGTTTCGATGGCTCCGCACGGCCCGCTCGCCGTGGTGCGATCGCCAATCCGCAAACCGACCTCTTGCATCGTCTTGCTAGCAACGGCGATCTCACCGGGTCCAGCCGGGGCGCGGCCCGCCAGCAGGGTGAGCGGCACCCGACCGGCGAGGCTGGCCACGCCGGTCGTGGCGACCTGCACGATCTCGCCGTTCCGGGCCCGGAGGTTCACCTCGCCCTGGCGGCTGATGGCGACATCACGCACGCGCCGATCGGCAGCCAGTCGCTGGCCGCCCGCCTTCAACTCGTCGGCGCCGAGCGTGACGGAGAGGTCCCACGCCTCGCCGTACCGATCGGGAGCGTGCACGAGGCCGTCGAGACTCCACCGGACGACGAGCGCGCCGACCACGGTGGCGATGGCTGTGGCGACGACGATCAGGGTCGCCCCCACGGGCAGGCGGGCCGGCCCGCTCCCGCGGTCGAGGGCGAACCGGACACCGGTCGCTGGTACCGGGCGGAGGTCGAGCCCGGCGGCCACCCGCGTGGCGAGGGCGGGCCGGTTCGCCGTCGTCGACGCCCGCGCCGGTGTCGCCCAGCGGTTGGCGACGAGCAGCAAGATGCTGACGAGGGCGACGAGGGCGCCGGCGGCAAGGACGCCGAGCACCGTGGCGTCGACCTGGAGGCCGACGGCGGGGTCGGCCCGGCGGACCAGCCCGAGCGGCAGGAGCGGAGAGGTGGCGACCGCCAGCCCGATGCCGCCGAGGAGCCCGCCGGCCAGGGCGGGCCCGCCGACCAGCAGCGCCGCGCCGCGGGCGCCGCGTGGACTGACACCCAGCGCGGCGAGAATCGGAGGGTCATCGGATCGGGCCGCGAGGTGCCGGGCCAGAGCCAGTGCGACGACGAGCACGCCCGCCGCGCCCACGGCGATGCCCGCCGCCAGCAAGGCGTTGCGCTGGAGACGGCCGGCGCGCTGGACGACGTCGAGGGTGGACCGGCTGCTGGCCACGTCCCCCTTCTCCACCCGAACCGAGAGGTCGGTGACGACCGAGGCCGTGTCACGGGGGTCACGCAGGTGGACACCGAGCCATCCGCTGGGGCCGGCGACGTCGCGCCAGCGGCCGGAGAGGAAGGCGGGACTGGCGACGACGATCGCTGGGACGCTCGGGTCGTCCGTGAGGTCTGTCGCCAGGCGGGCGACGCCGACGACCGTCACCTCGGCGATGACTTCCACCGGGCAGCCGACGTCGCAACGCGTCGCCTGGAGCGGGACGCGTTGACCGGGCCGGAAGCCGTACGTCTTGGCCGACCGCTCGTTCACGAGGATCTCGTCGGGCGACGACGCCTCCGGATACCGACCGGCGAGAAGCGGCGGGTGGCCGAACCCGCCCGTGAGGCTGTCGGCCGTGCCGACGATGACGAACAGGTTCTGATCGAGGCTCATCGGGGCGGGCCCGATCCGTGTCAGACCGAGAGTGTGCTCGACCCGGGCGATCCGGGAATCAGCGTCCAGCGATGCGAGAAGGTCGGAGGGGGGCTCGCTCTCCGTCGAGACGAGGACCTCCGGGATGTCGTAGGCCTTGGCGTAGCGCTCGAGCACCGAATCGGCCCGCCGGGCTCCAGCCAGCAGCGTGAAGACGGAGCCGACGGCGACGGCGGCGAGCACGGCCACGGCCACGAGCGACGGCCAGCGCCGCCGGATGTCGGCCCCGGCCCACAGCCACGCCGCCCGCATGGGGGTCGGCTCAGCTCGCCGGCGGCGTCAGGCCGTCGTCGACCACGCGACCGTCGCGCATGCGCACGATGCGCTGGGCGGCGTCGGCCACGGGCTGATCGTGGGTGACCAGCAGGATGGTCTGCCCGCCCTGGTGCAGGCGGCGGAACAACTCGAGCACCTCTTCGCCACCGTCGCTGTCGAGGGCGCCAGTGGGCTCGTCGGCGAGCACGACGGTGGGCTCGTTGGCCAGGGCCCGGGCGATCGCGAGTCGTTGGCGCTGGCCGCCGGACAGGACGCTGGGGACCTGGCGGGCCTTGTCGCCGATGCCGAGCAGGTCGAGCAGGTCGCGCGCCCGGGATTCCGCCGACCGCCGCTTGCGACCGGCGATGACGGCCGGCATCACGACGTTCTCGAGCACCGTCATGCCTTCCAGGAGGTTGAAGAACTGGAAGACGATGCCGATGTGCCGGCGCCGCATGATGGCAAGGGCGTTCTCGTCCTTGCCGGCCAGCGACTCGCCGGCGATCACCACTTCGCCCTCATCGGGTACGTCGAGGCCGGCGATCACGTTCAGCAGCGTCGACTTGCCGCACCCGGACGGGCCCATGACCGCGACGAACTCGCCGTCGCACACCGAGAGGTCGGCACCTCGCAGCGCCCGTACCGGCGCGGTGTCCTGCTCGAAGGTGCGGTACGCCCCGCGCACCTCCACGGCGGCCGACACGTCCGTGACCGGCTGGGGGGTGTCGGTTTCGATCATGCTCATCAGGCTCCTCCTGCAATGCGGTACGCCACCACGGCGGTGTCGCGCCCCTTCACCAGCTGCGGCTCGAGCTTCTCGGCCAGGGCCGGCGGCTCCGTGAGCGCCGACCACGTCGCCTCGCCGAGCACGGTCTGGCCCGGCTCGGCCAGCTGTTGCAGGCGTTGGGCCAGGTTCACGGCGTCGCCGACCACCGTGTACTCGAGGCGTTCCTCGCTGCCCAGCAGGGCGGCGGCGACGGTGCCCGTGCTGAGGCCGATGCCGATGCCGAACGGCGTGGCGCCGTCCCGGAGCCAGTCGTCGTTCACCTGGCGCTGGGCGGCGTGCATGGCGAGGGCGGCGGAGAGAGCGCGATCGGCGTGGTCGGGGTTGGGCTCCGGCGCCCCGAAAACCGCCATCACGGCATCGCCCACGTACTGCATCACCGTTCCACCGGAGGCAAGGATGGCACGGTTCATCTCGGCCCGATGTCGATTGAGCTGGTGGGCGAGCTGAACAGGATCGGCGTGCTCGGCGATGGTGGTGTAGCCGCGGATGTCGCTCATGAGCACCGTGACGTCCAGCCGCTCGGTCTCCCCGAGGCCGTGCCCGCCCGCCACCAGCCGCTCGGCCAGCCCCGTCGGCAGCAGCCGGCTGAGGGTCTCGCCCTGCTCCTCCCGCTCGACGATGGCCTGGTGCAGGCGGCGCAGCCGATTGAGGGCGCCGCTCTCCCCCGCCGAGACGCCTTCGGCCAGGCTACGGAACAGACGCTCGACGCGGCTCTCGACATCGGCCGGTGTCGTCCCGGACGCGGCGGCGATGGCCTTGATGGTCCGGCCCGCCGCCACCAGCTCGAGCAGCTCGTCCTCCTCGGCGCTCAGCCCGCCGGTGTGGCGCACCGGGTTCATGAGGGCGGCGACGATGACGGGATCGAGCATCGACGCGCCCGTCGCCACCTGGCGGATGGCCTGGGACAGCTGGTCGCCCTCGGCGATGCGATCCTTCAACAGGTAGGCATAGCCCGCCGATCCCTCGGACAGGAGGCTCACGGCGTAATCGGGGTCGTCGAACTGGCTGAGGATCACGACCCCCGTGCCGGGATGGCGCCGTCGGATCTCCTTCGCGGCGTCGATACCTTCCCGCTGGAAGTTCGGAGGCATTCGGATGTCGCTGACGACGACGTCCGGCTGGGCCGTCGCAGCCCCGGCGACGAGAGAGTCGTAGTCGTCGGCCACCCCGATGACCTCGACGTCGGCGTCGCGGGCGAGCATGGCGCGCACGCCTTCGCGGATGATCACGCTGTCGTCGGCGAGGAAGACGGTGATGGCCACGGGCTCACCGTGCCAGACGGCCCCGGGCCGGTCGAGGGCGTCACCCCGCCTCCCGTGGGGGGTGCCAGCACGGGGGTCACGACGCAGGTCCGTCACCTGGTGGCGGTGGGCAACCCGCTGCACCATGTCCACATGCGAGTAGAAGGAACCGTCACCACCATCTCGTGGATCCCGTCCGAAGCGGTCACCGGCATCGCCGACGTCGGATTCCGGACCGGGTTCGCCCACTACGACCCGGCCCCGCCCGACACGCTCGGGCCCGACGTCCCCGCGACGCTCGAGGCCCTCCGCGTCGAGGACCGCTTCCGGTTCGCCAACCACCTGGCCGTCTTCGCCGAGTTCGACGGCAACGGCCGCTGCACCGCCGCCGGCTACACCGGCCAGGGATCGATCGGGGCGACGAAGTTGCGGTTGCGCAAGGAGTTCACCGTCACCGCCGTCAGCCTCCCCGACCGATGCGCCGAGCCGGAAATCGGCGACGGGTGGGTGCGGTTCGTGCAGACCACCGGCGGGCGGACCGGCGTCCCGGCGCCCCGACCGGTGCGGCGGGCGCCCTTCGTGCAATTTCTGGCGCCCATTGCCTGGTCGACGCTCGAGCTCGTCCTCCACGCCGACGGGCGGTCCGAGGGCCGGCTCATCGGCGCCTCACCGTTCCCCCGCCATTGGGTGTACGACGACACCGGCGTGTTGACGGCGAAGACCGGGATGACGGACTTCAAGGACTGGGCCGGGCGGGCCTTCGGCCGCCACACGCCGTGGGGCGACGAGGACTCGCCTGCCCTCGTCACGGCGGTCGAGACGGCGCTCGAGCGGGAGCTGTCGCACATGATCATGCGGGGTGGCGCCGCGCCCACCATCCGCAGCCTGAAGGCGGGCGACGTCCTGATGCTGCAGGGCGACGCCGGCGACGAGATCTTCCTCCTGCTCGATGGCGTGGTCGTCGTCGACGTCGACGGTACGGCGTGGGCCGAGCTCGGCCCCGGCGCCGTGCTGGGCGAGCGGGCCGTCCTCGAAGGCGGCCGCCGCACGGCCACGGTCCGGGCCGTCACCCCGGTGCGAGTGGCGGCGGTGCCGGCGGCGCAGATCGACGCCGGGCGGCTCGAGGCACTGGCGGCCGACCACCGACGCGAGTCATCGCCGTCGAAGTGACGACTTCCGCCCATGGGGTGGATTCCCGTCACGTCGGCGAGGAGGCGACCCGCTGGCGGACGAGTGGCACGACCTCCCGGGCGAAGCGCTCCATGGACGGTGTGAGGTGCGCCGGCGGCAGACCTGGGGCCGATCCCCACGTCACGACGTCGGTGAAGCCGTGGTCGACGACGTAGGACGTCAGCTCGGCGGCGCACGTCTCGACGTCACCGACGATGATTCGCTGCGAGATCCGACCTTCCTGCTGGAACATGGCCTGACCGCCCAGGTTGGCCTCCTCGGCGAAGCGCCCGTACACCCGCATGCGGTACCGCTCGGCCTCGCGAACCGGAGGCCAGTCGCGTTCGGGGTCGTCGGTGACGAGCACGCCGCGGATGATGCCGACGCGTCGGCGGTCCGGGTCCAGGCCGGCGGCGCGTGACTGATCGCGCCAGGCGTCGAGGACCGTCGACCGAACGCCTTGCGGGAGCACGTTCGTTTCGAAGCGCACGGCCCGCGCCACGCTCTTGGGGCTGGTCGTGGCGAGCCAGAGCGGCGGGCCGCCCGGTTGGACGGGTGTCGGCGTGACCGTCACGTCGTCGAAGCGATAGCGCCTTCCTGCGTAGGAGAACGGCTCACCGGTCCATGCCAATCGCAGGATCTCGACGCACTCCTCGGTGAGCGACACGCGGTTGGCGATCGGGACGCCGAAGCCGCGGAACTCGTGCGGCGCGTAGCCGAGCCCCAGGCCCAGCTCCATGCGGCCGCCGGACAGGTGGTCGAGGACGGCAACGTCCTCGGCCAAGCGGATCGGATGGGCGAAGGGCGCCAGGGCGATGTCGGTGGAGATGCGGATCCGCTCCGTGACGGCGGCCACGGCACCCGCGACGGGAACGAAGTTGGGCAGGTAGCCGTCCTCGACGAAATGGTGCTCGCTGAACCACGCCAGGTCGAGGCCGAGGCGGTCCATGAGGGCGACCTGCTCGAGGGTCTGGCTGTACACGTCGGCGAGGGTGTACGTGCTGCCGGGTGGGCACCGGAAGTCGTGCACCACGCCGAAACGAAGAGCGGGTTTCGTGTCGGCCACGAACTCGGGAGCGTACGCCCCCCTCTGCGTTTCACGCTGGTTCAACCACGTCAGAGGTGGTCAAACCAGCGTGAAAGGCTGGAGGGGTGCCGTACGAAGACGACGATCCTCGGTCGCAGCTGGCCACGGCGACCACAACTCGATCGGTCGGGGCGTGCCTGGCGCCGCAGTACTTCGAGTTCGCCTCGCTGGAGCCGGACGAGGTCAGCCCGGCCGGCACCCGGACGTGGTACGTGCGCAGCCAGAGCATGGGCGTGGCGTTCTCCGAGGCCGAAGCGGGCGACGCCCTCGCCCGCCACGACCAGCCCGACGAGTACATGGTCCTCCTGCCCGCCACCGGACCAGGCGCCACGGTCACGACCGGCGACGGGCGGCGAACCGTTCCCAGTGGCGCCGTGCTGGTGGTGCCGCCGGGCGACAGCGAAGTCGTCCCCCACGACGCCGGCACCGTCGTTCGGCTCTTCTCGACGCAGGCGGCCGACCTCGTCGAGCGGTGCCGGAACCGGGACGTGTATGTCGAACCCGATCCGAACGTCGCCCCGTTCGCGCCGTGGCCCGATCCGCCCGCTGGTCCGGGCCTGCGCGTCTATCGGCTCGACGACTACCCGCCCGACCCGGCGCGCTTCGGCCGCATCCTGCGGTGCAGCACGCTGATGGTCAACTACTTCTATCCCGACGTCGGCGCCCGCGATCCGAGCAAGCTGTCGCCGCACCACCACGACGACTTCGAACAATTCTCGTTGCAGCTCGAGGGCGACTACGTCCACCACATACGCACCCCGTGGACGGTCAACATGGCGGACTGGCGCGACGACGACCACCGGTTCTGCACCAGCCCGGCGCTCACCATCATCCCGCCGCCGGCCGTGCACACCAGCCAGAGCGTCGGCGCCACGCGCCATCAGCTCATCGACGTGTTCAGCCCGCCGCGCCACGACTTCTCGGCCCGGCCCGGCTGGGTGCTGAACCACGACGAATACCCGCGACCATGACCAGCCGCCTCGTCGACTACCACGAGCTCGGGCTGCGGCGCATGCCGCCACTGTCGGCCCGGCGCCTGCCGCCGGACCTCCCCGACCTCCTCAGCAACCTCGTGACGCAGGCGGCGCACGTGGCCGACGATCCCTTCGTCGGCATCACCACCGACGGCACGGCGCGGCCCGGCCTGTCCCCCATCGGCCCGACCCACGTCTCCACGCGCCCCCTCGTCGACGCCGGGCTGGCCTTCCTCGCCACGCTCGACGACGCCCAGCGCCGGACCGTCACGTTCCCGGTCGATTCGGACGAGTGGCGACGGTGGTGCAACGTCCACATCTATCTCTTCCGGCACGGCCTGCTACTGGAGGACCTCACCGCCCCGCAGCGACAGGCCGCCCTCGAGCTGATCCGGGCCAGCTTCAGCATCCGCGGCTTCGACACCGTACGCGACGTGATGCGGTTCAACGAGGTGCTGGCGGACATCTCCGGCAGCCCCGACGAGTACGGCGAGTGGGCCTACTTCCTGAGCATCTTCGGCATCCCGTCGCCCGACGAGCCCTGGGGCTGGCAGCTCGACGGCCACCACCTCAACCTGCACTGCTTCGTGCTCGGCGACCAGCTCGTGATGACGCCGGCCTTCCTCGGTGCCGAGCCGTGCCACGTCACCTCCGGGCCCTTCGCCGGCGCCCGCATCTTCGCCGAGGAGGAGCGCACCGGTCTGGACGTGGTGCGCTCGCTGTCCGCCGAACAGGCCGGCACGGCGATCCTCTACCCGTCGATCCTGAGCGCCGACATCCCACCGGAGCGTCGCGTGCCCATCGACGGTCAGATGATGGCGGGCGCCTTCCAGGACAACCGGCGCATGGAGTACGAGGGGTTGCGGGCCGACGCCATGACGGACGGCCAGCGGTCGCTGCTGCGACGTCTCATCGACCTCTACGTCGGACAGATACGGGACGGCCACGCGACAGTGAAGATGGACGAAGTCGCCCGCCACTTCGACGAGACCCACTTCTGCTGGATGGGCGGCACGGACGACGTCAGCCCCTTCTATTACAAGGTGCAGAGCCCGGTGATTCTCATCGAGTTCGACCACGAGCCAGGGGTGGTGTTCGCCAACGACGAGCCGACCCGCCACCACGTCCACACCATCGTGCGGACACCCAACGGCAACGACTACGGGATCGACCTGCTGCGTCAGCACTACGAACGGGCCGGCCACCATGCCGACCGCCTCCACTAGCCCAGCCGGTAGACGCGCGCCGCAGTGTCGTGGAAGAGATCGGCCTTCTCGGCCGGGCTGGCGTCGGCGGCGATCTTCTTGAAGGCGTTCCAGAGAGTGATGTAGCTGCACGACATCTTGTCGACGGGGAAGTTCGACTCGAACATGCAGCGGTCGGCACCGAACTGCTCGATGACATGAGCGATGGGCGGGCCCCAGGCCGCCGCCAGCTCCGCGCCGGAGGGCGGATGGGGTTGCTCATCGAACCCGAGGCCGTAGATCTGCATGCCGATCCCGCCCAACTTGACCGTCACGTTGGGACAGGTTGCCAACTCGGCGATGTCGGCGCGCCAGACCTCGAGGACCTGCTCCCGGCGCCCTTCGTACGGGCCGATGCCGAGCGGGCCGCCCAGGTGGTCGAGCACGAAGCGGCCCTCGGGGACGGCCCGGGCCAGGGCCGTGAGCTCGCTGATCTGCGGGTGGTACAGCCAGGCGTCAAAGGTGAGGTCGAGGGCGGCCAGACGCCTCACGCCGCGCCGGAAGGTGTCGTCACCCATGAGCCCGGCCGTGGGCCGCGTGTGGGTGCGGCGAATGCGGCGATCCTCGTCGAAAGCGGTGGCGTGGCGGATGCCGCGGAACCGGCCGCCTCCGGCGGCGACGTGGGCGTGGAGCACGTCTTCCACGCCGTCGCCGAGGCGCATGTCCGCGAAGCTCACGATGCCGCGTATCTCCGCCCCGCCGGCGGCGCTGGTGGCCGCCAACGCGGCAACCGTCTCGGTCTCACCGACCGGGCGCAGCTCCTCGAGGCCGTCGGCGCGGTAGCCCCACGCGCACTCGACGAACACGGTGGCCTCGATCCGATGACCCGCCGCGGTGTCCTGGTGCAGGTCGGCCAGGAGGTAACGAGTCATTCCCTCTCGATCCCACAAATGGTGGTGTGGATCGATGATCGCCATGTCCGGCTCGAGCACGGGCTCGGTGCGCTGTGCCAACCACTTGTCGTCCCACACGTACATCCGTCCGAACGTAGCCAGCGCGTAGTAG
>JBKOXV010000233.1:0-3853 GCA_046725105.1 bacterium
GTCAGGACGAGGTCGGGACGCCGCTGTGCGTGACGGTCGACTTCGACACCCTCGACGATCGGGCCGTGACGGTGCGCGACCGTGATTCGATGAACCAGGACCGGCTCCCGATCGACAAGCTGGTCCAGCACCTCGAGGAGCTGTTGCCGGCATGAGCGAGAGCCACTACGAGCTGCTCGGCGTCGAGTCCGACGCGTCGAAGGACGAGATCCGTTCGGCCTATCGGGAGCGCCTCGAGGACCTTCGAGGCAAGGTCGAGAAGGGGCGCTCCGATCAGGTGCGCAATGGTGCCCGCGAGGAGACGGCGCGGCTGAACACGGCGTGGCAGGTGCTCTCCGACCCGTTCCAGCGGCAGCGATACGACGCTGCGCTGACCGGTGGATCGGACGGGACCGAGGCGGGAGAGGGCCAAGAAGAACAAGAAGAAGAGGAGGAACGCGCGCCCGCGCCGCCGCGCCGCCGGGGGCTGTTCGAGCCGCGTGAACGCGACGCGAAGGGCCGCCCGCAGCGGCGCGAGCCGGTCGGGGTGCCGGGCGCCGAGGCCGCGCCACTGGGCCGCCGCCTGGCCGCGCTCGGCATCGACGTCCTCACCATGGGCGCTGTGTTCCTCGGGGTCACGTCGTTGCTCGTCTCGGTGGCGAGCGACTCCGTCGGGGCCATCATCCTGCTCGTGACGGCCCTCTTCGTGCTCTTCAACGCGTACTTCGTGTTCCCGACGGTCCGTTCCGGCCAGACGCTCGGGAAGCGATTCACGCACATCATGGTGGTGGACGCGGACACGGGTGAGCTGCCGACGTGGCGCCGGGCCACCCTCCGCTACATCGTGCCGGTCGTGCTCGTCATCGGGCTCCCGGGATCGCTGGGCCTCATGGCGGCGCTGCTGTTCGGGATCTCGTGGGTGCTCATCGACACGCGCATCGGGCTGATGGACCGTCTCGGCCACACCCGCGTCGTCCTCGCCCGCTACCGGCCCGAACGACCTCAGTAGGCTCGCGAAGTCAGAACGCGTCGTCGGAAGGTGAGCATGCAGTACGTCTACGCCTTCGAGGAGGGCGGCAAGGACCAGAAGTACCTGCTCGGCGGCAAGGGCGCCAACCTCGCCGAGATGACGAACCTGGGACTCCCCGTTCCCCCCGGATTCACGATCACCACCGAGGCGTGCAACGCATACATGGCTGGCGGCGACCGCCTCCCCGACGGCTTGATGGACGAGGTCGCCGCCGCCCTCGAGACGCTCGAGGGGAAGATGGGCAAGCGACTCGGGGACGACGCCGACCCGCTGCTCGTCTCGGTTCGCTCCGGCGCGCCGTTCTCGATGCCGGGAATGATGGACACCGTCCTCAACCTCGGCCTCAACGACCGCTCGGTCGGCGGCCTGGCCCAGCAGACCGGGAACGAGCGGTTCGCGTACGACTCGTACCGGCGGTTCGCGCAGATGTTCGGCAAGATCGTGCTCGGCATCGACGGCGAGCTGTTCGAGGAGGAGCTCGACAAGCTGCGGCACGCTCGAGGAGTCGCAACCGATCCCGAACTGTCGGCGTCGGACCTCGCCGAGCTGGTCGAGACGTTCGAGGGCATCGTCAAGCAGGAAGCGGGCGTCGACTTTCCCCAGGATCCGAAGGAGCAGCTGCGATACGCGATCGAGGCCGTCTTCAAGAGCTGGAACGGCAAGCGTGCTCGCGACTACCGCCGCTTCGAGGGCATCCCGGACGATCTCGGCACTGCCGTGAACGTCCAGGCCATGGTGTTCGGCAACAAGGGCGACGACTCGGGCACCGGCGTCGCGTTCACCCGCGACCCCGCCACCGGTGAGAACCGCCCGTACGGCGACTTCCTCCGCAACGCCCAGGGTGAGGACGTCGTGGCCGGCATCCGCGAGGTCGAGAAGCTCGACGTGATGGCGCAGCACTTCCCGGAATGTCACGCCCAGCTGCTCGACGTGATGCAGACGCTCCAGAACCACTACCACGACATGTGCGACATCGAGTTCACGATCGAACAGGGCCGCCTGTTCCTGCTCCAGACGCGTGTCGGCAAGCGCACGGCCGCCGCCGCGCTGCGAATGGCCGTCGAGATGGTCGAGGAGGCCCTGATCGACAAGCAGGAGGCGGTCCGGCGGGTCGAGCCGGCGCAGCTCGACCAGCTGTTGCACCCGCAGTTCGATCCTGACGCGGACTATCACGCGTTGACCAAGGGCCTGAACGCGTCACCGGGCGCCGCCGTCGGGAAGGTCGCGTTCACGGCCGACGACGCCGAGAGCGCGGCGGAGCGGGGCGAGCACGTGATCCTCGTGCGCCCCGAGACCTCCCCCGACGACGTGCACGGAATGATCGCCGCGGAGGGCATCCTCACGTCGCGCGGAGGACTCGTGAGCCACGCCGCGGTCGTCGCCCGGGGGATGGGCAAGCCCGCGGTGTGCGGCGCGTCGGCGCTCGATATCGATGTCGATGCGAGGCGCGTATCCGTCGACAGCACGACCGTGCGCGAAGGCGACGTCATCTCGATCAACGGGACGACCGGCGACGTCGTGGTCGGCGCGGTGCCGGTCGTGACACCCGAGCCGACCGGTCCGTTCGCAACGATCCTCGAGTGGGCGGACGAGTTCCGCCGGCTCGGCGTGCGGACGAACGCCGACCTCCCCGAGGACGCCAAGAAGGCGCGGGAGTTCGGGGCGGAGGGGATCGGGTTGTGCCGGACCGAGCACATGTTCCTCGGGGACCGGCTGCCGCTGATACAGCGGTTCATCCTGGCCGACACCGAGAAGGAGGAGCAGGCCGCGCTCGAGGAGCTCGAGACGCTCCAGCGCGCCGACTTCCTCGGGATCCTCGACGCCATGGACGGGCTCCCGGTGACCGTGCGGCTCCTCGATCCGCCCCTGCACGAGTTCCTTCCCGACGTCGAGGAGCTGCTCGTGCGCGACGCCAAGGGCCAGCTGGACGACACCGGCCGCACGCTTCTCGCCGCCGCCCAGGCGTGGCGGGAGTCGAACCCGATGCTCGGGACTCGCGGCTGCCGCCTCGGCATCATCAAGCCCGGCCTGTACCGCATGCAGGTGAAGGCGCTGCTCGAAGCCGCCATCGCGCGCAAGATCGCCGGCGGGCACCCGCAGGTCGAGATCATGATCCCGCTCGCGGTCACCGAGCCCGAGCTGAAGTACCTGGTCGACGAGGTGCGCGAGGTCGCCGAGTCGCTCTTCTCCGACACGCGCGAGGGCGTGTCGTTCCTCGTGGGGACGATGGTCGAGACCCCGCGCGCCGCTCTCGACGCCCACGACATCGCCGAGGTGGCCGAGTTCTTCTCGTTTGGCACCAACGACCTCACCCAGATGACGTTCGGCTTCTCGCGTGACGACGTCGAGGGTCGCTTCATGCCCAAGTACCTCGAGCTCCACCTACTCCCGGCCAACCCCTTCGAGACCATCGACGTCGAGGGTGTCGGGAAGCTCGTTCGCGACGCCGTCACGGACGGGCGCAGGGCGCGCCCCGACCTCAAGCTCGGGATCTGCGGCGAGCACGGCGGCGACCCCCCGTCCGTGCAGCTCTTCCACGAGATCGGCCTCGACTACGTCTCGTGCTCCCCGTACCGCGTGCCGCTCGCGCGGCTCGCAGCCGCCCACGCCGCCCTCGGCACCGGAGGACCTGCCGGGACCGCGTAGCGCCAAAGGCAATGGCGGCTCGCTGTCACACCCGGCCGGTACCCTCGCTTCATGGAGCCGGTGATCGTCGAGCAAGGCGTCGCCGTGCAGCGCGCCCATCGCGACGCCGACGCTTTCGTGGGCGGGCGGCTCGCCCGGCGCGAGGAGCGCGAGGCGATACTCGCCGCCGCCCTGGCACCGGGGGCGACCCGTCCGGTC
>JBKOXV010000253.1:0-13253 GCA_046725105.1 bacterium
CGCCACCATTCCGACCACGACGGCCACGAGGAGCACGGCGCCCAGGAGGCGAGGCTGGCGCGCCAGGAGGAACGGAGCCCGGCGCCACGGAGCCGTGGCGGCCACTCTCGCCTGCCTCATCCAGCCGTCACCCGGCGCCGCAGGCTAGACACCATCCCGTTTCGGGCCCGGTTCGGACGCGGGTTCGGACGGCCCTCCCGAGTCGCCGCTCGCTTGTGTCGCCAGATGGTGCAGTTTTCGCCCCAACGGGCGCCACAGGCGAAATTGGGTGCGGGTGGGCGGGGTGCGAACCGGGGGCGGGAATGGATGCGTACGCAGCGGCATGACGCCAACCTCGCACCACCATGCCGTCGTCGTCGGGGCCAGCGTGGCGGGTCTGCTCACCGCCCGGGTGCTGGCCGATCACTTCACCAAGGTCACCGTTCTCGACCGCGACACGCTGGCGGCCGGGGCGGCGCCGCGCAAGGGCGTGCCGCAGGGCCGCCACGCCCACGCCCTGCTCGCCGCCGGCCAGATGACGCTGGCCAAGCTCTTTCCCGGGCTCATCGACGAGTTGCTCGCCGACGGGGCGGCGCAACTCAACTTCAACGAGGGCCGCTGGTACCAGGCCGGCGGTTACCGCGCTCGGATCAACATGGAGCGGGCCGCCGTCAGCGCCAGCCGGCCCCTCCTCGAACACCATGTGCGCCGCCGGGTGGCGTCTCTGTCGAATGTGACGGTCATGACCGGCGTCTCCGTCGACGGCCTGCTCTACGACGGCCGACGGGTTCGGGGTGTGCAGGTCTGCCATGACGACACGCTCAGCGGCATCACCGCCGATCTCGTCGTCGACTGCTCGGGCCGTTCGTCGCGCGCCGGTTCGTGGATGGAACAGATCGGCTATCCGAGCCCCGAGGTCGAGCACGTTCGATGCAACCTCGCGTACAGCACGCGCATCTTCCGTCGCTCCCCGGGCGACATGGATTGCACCTTCGCCGTCGCCATCGAGTCGCCGCCCGACGGGACGCGCGCCGCGTTCGTCATCCCCATCGAGCGCGACCGCTGGATGGTCACGCTGGCCGACCGCTTCAGCGCGCCGCCCACCGACGAGACGAGCTTCCGCGCCTTCGCCGTCGGCTTACCGGCGCCGGAGGCGAGCCAAGTCGTCACCCGGACCGAACCCCTCACCCCCGTCATGATCCACCGCCAGATGTCGAGCCAGCGCCGTCGCTACGAGAAGCTGCGCCGGGTCCCGGCCGGCTTCGTGACGCTGGGCGACTCCATCTGCAGCTTCAACCCGCTCTACGGGCAGGGCATGAGCAGCGCCGCGCTCCAGGCCATGGCCCTCGGCGAGGTACTGGCCCAGCACGGCTCCGCCGACGACCGCCTGCCCAAGCACTTCTACCGCCGAGCCGCCAAGGTCATCGCCAACCCGTGGAAGATCGCCGTCGGCGCCGACTTCGCCTACCCCCAGACGACCGGCCCCAAGCCGATCGGGACCAAGCTCATGAACCGCTACATCGCCCGGGTGCTCCTCGCTGCACGGGCCTCGGCGGGGGTGAACGCGGCGATGCTCCAGGTGCAGCAGCTCACCGCCCCGCCGTCGTCGCTGCTGCGGCCGTCGATGGTGCGCGCCGTGCGCAAGGCCGCCCGCCAGGTCGAGCGCGAGATGGCCGAGGACCCGGCACCCGAGCGCCCCCCGACATTTCGCGCTCGTCCAACGACCTCAGAGGTCGTCAAACAAGCGTGAAACCGGGAGAGGCACTCGACAGCACGAGGTTCCGCAGCTGACGGAGCGCGACTGACAGAGTCGTGAGGTCGAACACGCCGCCCGAGCGGATCTCGGCAAAGAGCTGCGTCGTGCGGTTGAGCACCCGCTCGTTGGCAGCGGCCCACTGGCCGAGGACATCGGCGACGGGCGTGAAGACATCGCCGGCGCGCAGGGCGTCGTCGGCGAGGGTGCGCAGCTCGACCAGCAGGTCGTCGCGGAGGGCGGCCCGGGCGTGGCTCTGCCAACGGTCGTTGCGGGGCAGCGCGCCGACGCGCTCCCACAGCCAACCGAGGTCGAGCCGTTCGAACAGGCCCCAGTACACGCGGGCGGCGTCCTCGGGCGGGCGGCCGCGTGCCTGGGCCACTTCCACGATGTCGAAGGCGGTGTGCAGGTAGGGCCAGGCCGCAGCGCGCGCCGCCAGCTCGGCGGGCACGCCGGCGTCGATGGCGCCTTTGGTGGCCTCGGCCATCGCCGCGCCGAACGTCGGCCCGACCAGGTCCGGTAGCGCGCCGGCCAGCGTCTCGACGCCGGGCTGGAACGCCGCCACGGTGGCCCCGATGTCGAGCGGGGGCCGGCGGTGTCGGAGCAACCACAGCACGCCGCGCTCCACCATGCGACGAAGGTCGAGCAGCAGCGCCAGCTGCACGTCGGAGCTGATGGCGCCGTCGAGCTCGGTCAGCGCGTCCCAATGTCCGACCATCCCGAAGACGTCGCGAGCGGCGAGGTGACTGCGCATCGTGTCTCTCGACGCGGCACCGGTCTCCTCCGCCATGCGGAATTCGAACGTCGTGCCCGCCTTGTTCACCATGTCGTTCACGAGCCGGGTGGCGATGATCTCCCGGCGCAGCCGGTGCCGCGTCATGGCATCGGCGTAGGCGGTGCGCAACGTCGACGGGAAGTAACGGACCAGCTCGGGTTGCACGTACGAATCCTCAGGCACGTCCGACGCGAGGATCTCGTCGAGCTGGTCGAGCTTGGTGTATGACAGGAGCACCGCGAACTCAGGCGTGGTGACACCGCCGCCGGCCGCTTGACGCTCCGCCAACTGCTTGTTGGTGGGCAGGGCGTCGACCTCGCGGGAGATGCGGCCGTCGTGCTCGAGGGCGCGCAGGTACCGAGCGTGGACGTCGATCATCGCTGTCGCCTGGGTGCGGGCGATGGCGAGCGCCAGGTTCTGAGCTCGGTTGTCATCCAGCACCAGCTCGGCCACCTCGCCGGTCATGGCGCGCAGCAGCTCTCGCCGCGACCGCGCCGGCGCCGGGCCGGACGGGACGCCGGCATCGAGCAGGATCTTGATATTGACCTCGTGGTCGGACGTGTCGACGCCGGCCGAGTTGTCGATCGAGTCGGTGTTGACGAGACCGCCGACGAGGGCGAACTCGACCCGCCCCCGCTGGGTGAGGCCGAGGTTCCCGCCCTCGGCGATCACCTTGACCCGAAGATCGCAGGCATTGACGCGCACGGAGTCGTTGGCCCGGTCGCCGACGTCGGCGTTGCTCTCGGTCGACGCCTTCACGTACGTGCCGATCCCGCCGTTCCAGAGCAAGTCGACCGGAGCCCGGAGAATGGCGCTGATGAGCTCGCTCGGCGTCATGCTGACGGCGCTGACGCCGAGCCGGCTCCGCACCTGCTCCGGCACCGGCACCGACTTGGCCAGGCGGGACCAGACGCCTCCGCCGGGCGAGAGCCGTTTCCGGTCGTAGTCGTCCCACGACGAGCGGGGCAGCTCGAACAACCGCCGCCGCTCCTTCCACGCCACCGTCGGCTCGGGATCCGGATCGAGGAAGATGTGGCGGTGGTCGAAGGCGGCGACCAGTTTCAGGTGCGGCGACAGCAGCATCCCGTTGCCGAAGACGTCACCGGACATGTCGCCGATCCCGACGACGGTGATGGCGGCGGTGTCGGCGTCGGTGCCGAGGACGCGGAAATGCCGGCGCACGCTCTCCCACGCGCCGCGGCCCGTGATGCCCATCCTCTTGTGGTCGTAGCCCTCGCTGCCTCCTGAGGCGAAGGCGTCACCGAGCCAGAAGTCGTAGCGGGCGGCGATCTCGTTGGCGATGTCGGAGAAGGTGGCGGTGCCCTTGTCGGCCGCCACCACGAGGTAGGGATCGTCGCCGTCGTGCCGCACGACGTCGAGCGGCGGCACCACCTGGCCCAGCCGGAGGTTGTCGGTGACGTCGAGCAGGCCGCTGATGAAATCGGTGTAGCAACGCACGACCTCGCCCTGGAGCGCCTCGGGCTCGACGGGTGGTCGCTTCACGACGAAGCCGCCTTTCGCGCCGGTGGGAACGATGACGGCGTTCTTCACCTTCTGGGCCTTCATCAGGCCGAGCACCTCGGTGCGGAAGTCCTCGCGCCGGTCGCTCCACCGGATGCCACCACGCGCCACGGGTCCGGCCCGCAGGTGCACCCCTTCCACACGCGGTGAGTAGACCCAGATCTCGAACATCGGCCGCGGCAGAGGCAGGTCGGGCACCTTGGCCGGATCGAGCTTGAACGAAAGGTACGGCCGCGACCGGTAGGCGTTGGTACGCGTCGTGGCCTGGACAAGGGCGAGGAAGGCACGGAGAATGCGGTCCTCGTCGAGGCTGGCGACGCGGTCGAGAGCGGCCGTGATCTCCACGGCGATGCCGTCCGACTCCAGCGCCCGGTTGCCGTCGAACGTCGGATTGAAGCGCACGGCGAACAGCTCCACCACGTTGGCGGCGACCTCGGGATGGGCGGCCAACGTGTCCTGGACGTAGGACTGACTGAAGGTGAGCCCGGTCTGGCGGAGGTAGCGGGCGTAGGCCCGCAGCAGCGTGACCTGGGCGGTGGTGAGGTCGGCCAGGAGGACGAGACGGTTGAAGCCGTCGCTCTCGACCTCGCCACGCCAGACCGCACCCAACGTCGCAAGGAACTGGGTCCGCGTCGCCTCGCTGACGACGACACCGTGAGGAACTCGCAGGCCGAGGTCGTAGATCCAGGCCGCCGGCTCTTCGGGGGCGCAGATCTGGAAGGGCCGTTCGTCGGTGACCTCGACACCCATCTGCTCGAGCCCGGGCAGCACCGCCGACAGCGCCAGCTCCTGGCGGGAGTAGATCTTGAGCCGCAGGCCGGGCCCGTCAGCCTCGGGCCGGTCGTGCAGCGCCGTCACCATGCCACCGTCGTGGTCGAGCGTGGCGAGGCGGGCGACATCGTCCACGGCCTCGGAGGCGCTGAAGGCCTCGCGGTAGGAGGCCGGGAACTGGTCCGCGACCCGGGCGAAGGTCTCGAGACCCGCTTCTTCGCCGAGCCGTATCACCAGCGCGTCGCGCAGGTCGTCGATCCACCAGCGCGTGATGGCGGCCAGGCGGCGCTCGACGGCCCGCTCGTCGACGTCGGTGGGCGCGTCGGGGCCGACGAACACGAGCACGTGGAGGCGCGCCAGCACGCTGGCGGTGATCGAGGAGTCGTACTCGGCGGACTCGCCGTGATAGGCGTCGAGCAGGATCTCCTTCATCTGCTCGACGATCGTCGTCGAGTAGCGGTCTCGGGGGACGTAGATGAGGCAGGACACGAAACGGCCGTAGTCGTCGCGACGGGCGAACAGCCGCACCTGGCGCCGCTCCTGCAGGTTCAGGATGCCGATCGCCGTGGTGAACAGCTCGTCGGCACCGATCTGGAAGAGCTCGTCTCGTGGGTACGTCTCGAGGATGTTCTGCAGCTCCCGCCCGCCGTGGCTGTCGGACGGCAAGCCGGCCCGCGCCTGCACGGTTTGAACCTTGCGGCGCAGCATCGGGATGTCGATGGCACGCGCCCGGTAGACCGACGCCGCCCACAAGCCTATGAACCGGCGCTCGCCGACCACCTCACCATTGCGCCCAAAGCGCTTCACGCTGACGTAGGCGAAGTAGTCGGGACGGTGAACAGTGGACCGCGAGTTGGCCTTGGTGACGACGAGGAGCCGTCGTTCCCGCACCCGCTGACGCACCGCCTCGGGGAGCTCATCCAGCCGCTGCGAGCGCGGCGGGCGGTTTTCGTCGCGCAGGATGCCGAGTCCGGTACCGGCCACACCCCGCAGCACCTCGTGGCCGTCCTCGACGACGAGCTCGTAGTCGCGGAAGCCGAGGAACGTGAAGTTGTCGGCGGCCATCCAGCGCAGGAGGTCGGCGGCATCGTCGGCATCGAGCGGGGCGACCGGGACGCCCCGGCCGACCTCGTCGGCGATGGCCATCGCCCGCTCCCGCATCTCCATCCAGTCATCGACGACGAGCCGCACGTCGTGCAGGGCGGCCGCGATGCCGGCTTCGAGCTCGGCCAGAGCGCGCCCTCCGCTCTGGCGATCCACCTCGAGGTGGATCCACGCCTCGCGCGGGTGCGCCTCGCCCAGTGCGGTGATGTCGCCGTCAGCGTCGCGCCCGACGTGGAGCATCGGATGGACGACGCTGTGGATGCCGAGCTGCCGGGCCGCCAGCACCATGGTGACCGAGTCGACGAGAAAGGGCATGTCGTCGGTGACGATGTCGATCACCGTGTGGGCGCACGGCCAGCCGCCCGGCTCGATGTCGGGGTTGTAGATGCGCAGGACCGGGTGTCCCACCGGCCGGTGGGCGCCGAGGCTCCAGTGGGCCAGGGCGGCGGCCAGGAGCTCGTCGGGGGGGCGGGACCGGAGATCGTCGGGAGCGACCCGCTCGTAGTACTGACGCAGGAAGATCGGGATGAGCGCGTGCTCGGCCGGCCGAGCCCGGGCCACGACGGCGTCGATCACGGCCTGGCCGTTCACGCTCGACGTCATCAACGGGCAGCGTATCTACCCAACTTGGCGGCTGGACCGAGGGGTCTGGGGAACGGCTCCTGCGGTGCGGGGTGGGTGGGCAATGCCCGGAAATGGGTGCCGCCAAAGGCGGCTCCAATGGTGGGGGTGGCCGGGAGCGGGAGGGTCTCCCTCCCCCTCCCGCAACGGTAAGGTCCGGCCACACCCCCTCCAAAGGAGCAGATGATGCAGCTCGGCATGATCGGCCTGGGTCGGATGGGCGCCAACATGGTGCGCCGCCTGATGCGAGCGGGCCACGAGTGCGTGGTGTTCGACGTGAACGCCGACGCCATCCAGGACCTGGCCGGCGAAGGGGCCACGGGCGGCTCGTCCCTCGAGGACTTCGTCGGCAAGCTCACCACGCCCCGCGCCGTCTGGTTGATGGTGCCGGCCGCCTTCGTCGACGGCGAGCTCGACAAGCTCACCAAGCTGCTCGCCGCCGACGACATCGTCATCGACGGCGGCAACTCCTATTACCACGACGACGTGCGCCGGGCGGCGGCGCTGAAGTCGGCCGGTCTCCACTACGTCGACGTCGGCACGAGCGGCGGGGTGTGGGGTCTCGAGCGCGGCTTCTGCCTGATGATCGGCGGCGAGGACGCCGTCGTGCAGCACCTCGACCCGATCTTCGCAACGCTCGCCCCCGGACTGGGCACGATTCCGCGCACACCCGGGCGCACCGGCGATCCGTCGCCGGCCGAGCAGGGCTATCTCCATTGCGGCCCGAACGGTGCCGGGCACTTCGTGAAGATGGTCCACAACGGCATCGAGTACGGGCTCATGGCCGCCTATGCCGAAGGCCTGAACATCCTCAAGCACGCCGACGCCGGACTCCACGCCCGCGAGCAGGACGCCGAGACCACGCCGCTCCGCCATCCCGAGCTGTACCAGTACGAGCTCGACCTCACCGACGTGGCCGAGGTGTGGCGTCGGGGCAGCGTCATCAGCTCCTGGCTGCTCGACCTCACCGCCCAGGCCTTCGTACACGACCCGAAACTCGAGGGATTCGCCGGTCGCGTCTCGGATTCCGGCGAAGGCCGGTGGACCAGCATCGCCGCCATTGACGAGGGTGTGCCGTCCCACGTCCTTACGACGGCGCTGTACGAACGCTTCAGCTCCCGCGGCCAGGCCGACTTCGCCGACCAGGTCATGTCGGCCATGCGGTACGGCTTCGGCGGTCACATGGAGAAGAAGGATTAGTGGGCGATCACTCCGACGCCCTCGTCTTCTTCGGCGCCACCGGCGACCTCGCCTACAAGCAGATCTTCCCGGCGCTGTGCGCCCTCGTGACGAGCGGGAAGCTCGCAGTGCCGATCACCGGCGTCGCGAACTCCGGCTGGACGCTCGACCTGCTCAAGCAGCGCGCCCACGACAGCCTGGCCGAGCACGGGCCCGTCAACGAGGACGCCTTCGCCAAGTTGACGGCGCTCCTGCGGTACGTCGACGGCGACTACAACGACCCGGCGACGTTCGCCGCCCTCCGCCAGCAGCTCGGCGACGCCCGGCGCCCGTGTCACTACCTCGCCATCCCGCCGGCGCTGTTCGAGGTCGTCGCCAAGGGCCTGGCCGACTCGGGCAGCGGCACCAATGCCCGGGTCGTGGTGGAGAAGCCGTTCGGCCACAACCTCGCCAGCGCCCAGGCCTTGAACGACACGATCCACCAGTACTTCCCCGAGGAGGATGTCTTCCGGATCGACCACTTCCTGGGCAAGGAGCCGGTGCAGAACCTGCTCTACACCCGCTTCGCCAACACGTTTCTCGAGCCCATCTGGAACCGCACGTACGTCGAGAACGTGCAGATCACGATGGCCGAGGACTTCGACGTGGCCGACCGCGGCAAGTTCTACGACGCCACCGGTTGCATCCGCGACGTGATCCAGAACCATCTCCTGCAGGTGTGCTCGCTGCTCACGATGGAGCCACTCACGCCGCACGACCCGGACGGCGTTCGGAATGAACAGGTCGACGTGCTGAAGGCCACGCGGCAGTTGGCACCCACCGACGTGGTGCGGGGCCAGTACGCCGGCTACACGAAGGTCGACGGCGTGGCGCCCGACTCCACCGTCGAGACGTATGCCGCCATCCGGTTGCAGATCGACAACTGGCGATGGGCGGGCGTACCAATCTTCATCCGCTCCGGCAAGTGTCTGCCCATCACCACGACCGAGGTCGTCGTCACCCTGCGCAAGCCGCCGCTCGACGTGTTCGACAGCTACGACCGCACCGCCGCCGATACGTTCCGTTTCCGGCTGGGACCCGACGTCTACATCGCCCTCCAGACACGCGCCAAGGTCCCCGGCGAGGCCATGGTGGGCGAGGACATCGAGCTGGTGGCTCGCCAGCAGATCGGTGAGGACCTTCCGCCCTACGAGCGTCTACTCGGCGACGCGCTGCAGGGCCAGCCCACGCTGTTCGCCCGCCAGGACGAGGTCGAAGAAGCGTGGCGGGTGGTCGACCCCATCCTCGACGACGTCACGCCGGTGCACATCTACGAGCCGGGCACCTTCGGGCCGGTCGCCGCCGACGAGCTCGTCGCCGACGTGGGCGGATGGCGCAACCTGTCGCTCGCCGAGGCGACGCCATGAGCTGGGACCTCACCTCCCGCCCGGCGTGGCAGGCGTTGCAGGCGCACTACGCCGACATCAAGGACCGCCACCTGCGTGATCTCTTCGCCGACGACCCCGATCGCGGCACGCGCTTCACAGTCGAGGCGGCGGGCGTCTTCCTCGACTACTCGAAGAACCGCATCACCGCCGAGACCGTTCAGCTGCTCGTCGCGCTGGCCGAGGAGTGCGGGTTGCGCGACCGCATCGACGCCATGTTCCGCGGCGACCGCATCAACGTCACCGAGAACCGGCCGGTGCTGCACGTGGCGTTGCGGGCGCCGAGGGGCGAGCACATCTACGTGGATGGGCACGACGTCGTCCCCGATGTCCACGAAGTGCTCGACCGGATGGCCGCCTTCAGCGACCAGATCCGCAGCGGGACCTGGCTCGGACACACCGGTCGGCCGATCCGCAACGTCGTCAACATCGGGATCGGCGGGTCGGACCTCGGGCCGGTCATGGCGTACGACGCCCTCCGCTTCTACAGCGACCGGTCGCGCACGTTCCATTTCGTGTCGAACGTGGACGGCAACGACTTCGCCGAAGCGACACGCGACCTCGACCCTGCCGAGACGCTGTTCATCATCTCGTCGAAGACGTTCACGACGCTCGAGACGATGACCAACGCCCGCACGGCTCGAGCGTGGAGCCTGGCCGGCCTAGGCGGCGACGAGGCCGCCGTGGCCAAGCACTTCGTCGCCGTGTCCACCAATGCGAAGGAAGTCGAAGCCTTCGGCATCGACACCGCCAACATGTTCGGCTTCTGGGACTGGGTGGGCGGGCGGTACTCGTACGACTCGGCCATCGGCCTGTCGCTCATGGTGGCGATCGGGCCCGACCGCTTCGGCGAGATGCTGGCCGGCTTCCACGCCATGGACGAGCACTTCCGCACGGCACCGTTGGAGCAGAACCTGCCCGTGCTGCTGGGCCTGATCGGCCTTTGGTACGACGACTTCTTCGGCGCCGAGACGGTGGCCATCCTGCCGTACGACCAGTACCTGTCGCGGTTCCCGGCCTACCTGCAGCAACTCGACATGGAGAGCGACGGCAAGCACGTCACCCTGGAGGGCGACCGGGTCGACTACCAGACCGGTCCCATCGTGTGGGGCCAGCCCGGCACCAACGGCCAGCACGCCTTCTACCAGCTGATCCACCAGGGCACGAAGCTCATCCCGTGTGACTTCATCGGCTTCGGCCGAGCGCTCAACCCGCTAGGGGATCACCACGACCTGCTGATGGCCAACGTGCTGGCCCAGACCGAGGCGTTGGCCTTCGGCAAGACCGCTGACGAGGTGCGCGCCGACGGGGTGCCCGAGCCCCAGGTGCCGCACCGCACCTTCGAGGGCAACCAGCCCACCAACACGATCTTCCTCGAAGAGCTCACGCCCTACGCCCTCGGCACGCTGGTGGCGCTGTACGAGCACAAGGTGTTCACCCAGGGCACGGTGTGGCACGTCAACAGCTTCGACCAGTGGGGTGTCGAGCTAGGGAAGGTGCTCGCTCAGCGCATCATCCCTGAGTTGCAGGCCGCCGGCCAGCCCGACCTGAACCACGACAGCTCCACCAACGCGTTGATACGTCGCTACCGGTCGATGCGCCAGGCGTGACCGACGTCGAGCGGCTGAAACGGGCGGCGGCCGAGCGAGCCGTGGAGTGGGTCGAACCCGGCATGGTGGTCGGGCTCGGCACCGGCTCGACGGCGGTGTGGGCCGTGCGCCGCATCGGGGCCCTCCTGGCCGGCGGCGAGCTGCACGACGTCGTCGGCGTCCCGACGGCCCGGCAGACCGCCGAGGAGGCGCAGCGCGTCGGGATCCCGCTCCTCGGCGACGACGTGCCGTGGGAGATCGACCTCACCATCGACGGGGCCGACGAGGTCGACCCGGCGTTGAACCTCGTGAAAGGCGGCGGTGGCGCCCTGCTGCGCGAGAAGCTCGTGGCCCAGGCGACGGCGCGTGAGGTGATCGTCGTCGACGACTCGAAGCCGTCGCCGGTGCTCGGCACGAAGCACGCGCTCCCCCTCGAGGTCGTCCCATTCGGCCTGGCCACCACCGTGGCGTGGCTGCGGGCCAACGGCGCCACGCCCACGCTGCGGGGCAGCCCGGCAGCGCCCTATCGCACCGACCAGGGCAACCTCATCGTGGACGCCGACTTCGGGCCGATCTCCGACCCCGGCAACCTCGCCGCGCGCCTCGCCGCCCACGCCGGCATCGCCGAGAACGGGCTGTTCGTCGGCCTCACCGACACTCTCGTCGTGGCCGGCGCCGACGGCCTCACCATCACCCGGCGATTCGATGCGCGAAACGGGTCGTAAACACCCAAAACTCGCGTCAGTTCGTGGAGTGGGCGGCCGTGTGGGCCTCATCGCTGTCGTGTGGACGGCCGTCCTGCTGGTGACGCGGGTGGCCGGGGCGCCCGCCGAGCACTGCCCGCCCGCCACCGACGCCGTGCTCCGCCACGGCATCGAAGAGGATCTGGCCTGGTTCACCCGCAACCAGAACCCCGACGGCTCGTGGCTGTTCCGCTACGACGCCACGGCCGGGCGCGACCTCGGCGGCTACGACGTCGTCCATCACGCCGGCGCCCTGAGCGCGCTGTGGCAGGCGGCCGGTGAGGGCTTCGGCGCCGCCCGCGGGCCGGCCGAGGCGGGCACCGCCTTCGCCAACGCCCATCTGCACGACGAGGACGACTGGACAGCGCTGTACAACGGCACCGGCCCGCTCGAGACGGGCTCGTCGGCGCTGTTCCTCGCCAGCCTCGGGCTGCGCCGCGCCGTCACCGGCGACCACGGCCTCGACGACGAGATGCACCGCCTGGCCCGCTTCCTGCTGGTCCAGACCGAACCGGCCGGCTCGGTGTTCGCCTACCGCCAGCCGGACGGGGCGCCCTTGGCCGGGGTGTACTCGCCCTTCGCCACCGGTCAGGTCTTCTGGGCGCTGGCCCTGATGCACCAACAGTTCCCGACCGAGGGCTGGGACGCGCCCGCCCGACGCATCGGCGCCTACCTCGCCACCGAGCGCGACGGCCGGGAGGACGACATGCCCGACGTGTCCGACCACTGGGCCGCCTACGGCCTCTCCGTCGTCGCCGCCTGGCCGGGCGCGCCGGCCGGCCGGCCGCTGCCCGACGACCTCGTCCGCCTGGCCGAGCGGCAGTCGGGCGTCCTCGGCCTCCAGGTCCGGTGGGAGAGCCAGCGGTCCGGCGGCTGGGTGAACACGGTGCTGCGCGGCGGACACGCCATCCCGGCCGGCCTCGGCAGCCTGGGCGAAGGTCTCGGTGGCCTCTGGCGAACGGCCGAGGCCGACGCCCGCCTCACCGCGAGCGCCGGCGCCCTGGCCGACCGAGCCACGTGCGCCGCCGGCATGGTCGCCGCCCGCCAGATCACGGCCGCCCAGGCCGCCACCTACCCGGAGCCGAGTCGAGTCCAGGGCGCCTGGTTCCACGGCGGCCTCACCCGGATGGACGACGAGCAGCACACCCTGTCCGCCATGGTGCGCACCCTGGCGATCGTGAACCAGACCCGCCCGACCCGCCCCGGAACCACGACCGCCCTCCCCGCCTGGTTGGGCGCCCTCGCCCTCGTGCTCGTCGTCAACCCGTGCCGCACTGCCCTCGGCTTCCCGGCCGCCGGCCGGACGGCCCATGACCGTCTGGGCGTGGGCGCCCTCGGCGGCGCCATGGCCGCAGTGGCGATCGTGGTGCTGGCCGCCGTGGCCGACCCGCTCCTCGACGCCCTGCACGTGAGCGCGCCCACCGTCCGCATCGCCGTCGCCCTCGTCGTGGCGGTGACAGCGGTGATCGACCTCGTGGGCCGAGTCCCGGCGCCCGAGCCCGGCTTCGGCGGGCTGGCCGCCAGCGTCGTGCCGGTGCTCGTGCCGCTCGTGCTGCGCCCGGCCGTGGCCCTGCTCGCCATCAGCGTGGCCGCCGACCATGGCATGCCGCCCGCCGTCGTGGGTGCCGGGCTCGTCCTCGCCGCCACGATGGGCGCCGCCGCCCTCGCCCCGGTCGACCACGGCACGAAGCGCACCGTCGTGCGTTGGGGAATGGCGCTCGTCGCCGCGGCCGTGGTGGCCGTCGCCATCGCCATGGCCGTCGACGGGGTGTTCGACGTGTGAGCCTGGTCGTG